>JBFGLK010000356.1:0-4437 GCA_041576195.1 Promineifilaceae bacterium (SeqCode) | reverse complement strand
TCAGCCGCCCCGGGCCCACCTCGTCCCACCGCTCGCGCGCGGCGGCGACGACGCCGGCCAGCATGCCGAAAGCCAGGCGGGCCGCGGCGAACGCCGGGCGCCGGCTGCCGTCGCGCCGGACCAACCCGAACGGCTCCGGGTTGGCCAGCAGGTCGTCCTCGGTGTCCTGCAGCTTGTAGATCGCCACCCGCTCCGCCCCGGCGGCCAGGGCGATGGCCAGCGCCTGGGGCATGAAGGCCGCTTGCTCGGACTGGGAGACGTGCAGGGTGACGCTTCCCACCGGCCAGGTCGGGTCGTCCGCCGGCGGGGCGTTGGTCTCCACGAGCCAGATGGGCTTATCCAGGCCATGGTCGGCGAGGAGGCGGCCAAACGTCGACAGGACGTCATAGACCGTGTTGGGCTGGAAGTAGAGGTGGGCGGTAGCCACGTCGAAGTAGTGGCCGTGGGCGGCCGCCTCGGGATCGGCGACCAGCCGGTCGAGCAGGCGATCGAGATATTGCTCTCGGCCGAACTGGGCGTCCCAGAAATACGTCATCGCCGCCAGGTGGAGGACGGCCGCCGGGTTGGCGGCGCGGGCGCTATGATAGGCGACGCGTTGCAGCTGGAGGAAGTCGTCTTCGTCACCGTCCCAGGTGTGGCCGGGGGCGGCCGGGTCCCAGATGTCTGGCTCGTTCCAGATGATCCAATGGTCGATGACGCCGGCATAGCGGCCGGCGGCCTGACGCACGAAGGCGGCCCAGAGGTTGGCGGGGTCGTCCGGGGGGTGCCAGAGGCCTGCCGGCAGGCGATCCGGACCCCGCGCCCACGCCGGGATGCCAATGAGCATGCCGATCACCTGGCGGCCGGCGGCCACCTCCGCCGCGAGGCGGGCGTCGTCGAGAGGCGGCGCCCAGCTGTCGGGGCCATCGGGCTGGACCTCGGCCCACTGAAAGCGTACGCGCGTCCAGGCGGCGCCCAGCGCCGCGGCGTCCGCCGGCGATTCATAGGCTTCGACGACGCCAAAGCGCGGGTCGGGCTGCTCCTGGGCCCGGGCGACCGGCAAGGCCGGCGCGGCCGCCCACCCGATGGCGATCACCACCCCCACGATCCACCCCCACCCCCATCTCGGCACCGGTTGCCGTGTCATCAACCTCTCCAGAGCTCTATTCGCCGAAGTATACGAAGGCGTGCCGGGCCGCGCCAAGGCGGCCTCCGGCCCCGACCCGCGCTATAATCTGCCGATAAGATGTTCCTTTGCCCACTCCGCACTTGGGCGACCGCCGGGCGCAGCCTGCTGCGCCCCTACATCCCTCCGGTCCCCGACCCCCGATCCCTGATCCCCACGCTCCGCCCATGATCCTGTTCTTCATCCGCCACGCCCAATCAGAGAACAACGCCCGCTATGTTGAGAGCGGCTCTGAGCGGGGCCGCTCCGCCGATCCCGAGCTGACCACGCTGGGCCGCCGGCAGGCAGACTGCCTGGCCCGGCATGTGGCCGAGCACAACGGGCGGGCGCCGGTCTCCCGCTGGGACACGAAGAATCTGGCCGGCTATGGCGTGACCCACCTCTACACCAGCCTGATGGTGCGCGCCGTGGCCACGGCCGACGCGCTGGGGGCGGCGTTGGGCCTGGAGCCGGTGGCCTGGCCCGACCTGCACGAGCGAGGCGGCATCTATTTGAGCGATGAGGAGAGCGGCGAGCCGGTGGGCTTGAGTGGCCGGGGCCGGTCCTACTTCGCGTCGCGCTACCCGCGGCTGGCGTTGCCGGCGGATCTGACCGACGCTGGCTGGTGGAACCGGCCACGCGAGACCGGTGAGGAGGCCATGGCGCGGGCCCGGCGCGTGGGCGAAGCGCTCCTGGCGCGCCATGGCGGGGGCGACGATCGGGTGGCCGTCATCAGCCATGGCGGCTTCTACGACAGTTTCTTGACCGTTCTCCTCGGGGTTGGCGAGCGTGCGGACGGGCTCGACGGGGGGGCGCGACCGGTCTGGATGACCCTGCACAACACGGGCATCAGCCGCTTTGACTGGGGTGAGGGGTGGCTGAACGTCGTCTATCTGAATCGCACGCCCCACCTACCGCCGGAGCTGCTGAGCTGACGGGCGCGAAGCCCCTACATTTGTCTATGGCTCTCGCCGCCGCGGTGTGGCATCCTCGGAGGGCCAGCCGTTCTGGGCGGGCGCGAGCCACAGCCGGTGGGCGGCGGCGGCCTCGACCCGCTCGCGGCTGAAGAGCATGGGATGGTAGCGCTGGCGGGCCCAGTCGGCCAGGCCGTCCTGGTAGTTGGGGCTGGCCGGATGGCCCGACTGGCCCCCGGGGAGAACGGCGAGGCTATTGTCCCAGGCGCCGACGTCCAGGATCAGGCGGCAGCTGGGGATGCCGGAGACGGGCCGGGTCGGCAGGGTGGGCGCGATGCCGCCGTAGTTGACGGTGAAGGGGCCGCCGGCTGCCGGCAGGCGCTGCGGCTTCCAGAGGCGGCCCAGTCCTGGCACGCGGGCGAAGTGGTGGCTTAAGTTGACATAATGTAGGCGGCCCCAAGTCCAGGTGTCGGCGCCGGCGCCGTAGTGCGCGGCCAGGTGGGCCAGCGCCGCGGCCCAGGCCTCGGCCACCAGCGGGCGCACGTCGCCCACCCAGTCGGGCGCGCCTGTCTCCAGCCAGCGCAGGCTCAGCTCGGTGGCCACCAGGTAGAACGGGTTGTTGGGGAATCCGTCCAGCAGGCCTTTGCCCAGGAGCACGTCCGCCAGGTCGCCCGTGGCCCGCTCGACGCAGGCTTCGATGAAGCGGGCCAGCATGGCAAAATAGAGGCTGGGCTCGACCGCCGCCACGTCCATCGCGCCGTCCCAAAGGCGCAGGCGCTCGACGAGATCGGCGCGCTCGACCCGCGCCGGGTCCAGGGCGGGCAGCGCGGCCGTCAGGAAGCGCCGGGCGAAGAGCGACACGATGTCGCCCTGGATGGCGGCGTGGTCCTCGAGTGACAACGGGCTGTAGCCAACCAGCAGCTGGGCGATGCGGTCCGCCCGGTAGGGGGCCAGCCACTCGCCCGTGAGCAGGTGGGGGTAGCCGCTGCCGTGGACGCGGTTGTTGGCGGTGACGAATGCCCCGGAGATCGGGTTGAGGCGTGCCGGCATCTCCTCGGGCGGGATCCAGCCGGTCCACTCGTAGTCGTCGGTCCAGCCCGGGACCGGCGCCAGCCCTTGCCCGCCGGTCCGCAGCGGCACTCGCCCCGGCATCAGGTAGCCGACGTTGCCCTCGACGTCGGCATAGACGAAGTTCTGGCTGGGGAAGGCGTAGTGCCGACCGGCCGCCTGAAAGGCGTTCCAGTCAGGCGCCAGGCACATCTCGAGCAACGAGCGCAGGTGGTCGTTTGGCTCAAAGGAGGCCCAGCGCAGGGCCAGGGCCCGCGATTCGCCGGGCAACAGCGCGGAGATAATGGGCCCGTGTCGCGTCGTCACGACCTCCATGACCTCTGGCCGGCGCCGGCCCCGTACCTGGATCTCCTCCCGGCGCACGTCCGCCTGGCGCCAGTCGCCGTTCACCTGATAGCAGTGGGGATCATCCGGGTTCAGCCGCTCCACGTAGACGTCCTGGACGTCGGGGAAGGCGTTGGTGATGCCCCAGGCGACGCGCTCGTTGTGCCCGATGAGGATGCCGGGCACGCCGGGCGAGGTGAAGCCGGCGATGTGGAAGCGGCCGCCGTGCAGGTGGCACTCATACCACAGGGCCGGGAAGACGGGCGCCAGGTGGGGATCGTTGGCCAGCACGGGCCGCCCGCTCCACGTCCAGCCGCCGTTCACGACCCAGCTGTTGCTGCCGCCGGCGTGCGTGGCGGGCAAGTCGCCCAGGGGCAGGTAGCGCGCCGCCTCCTGGTAGGCCGTGATCAGGGCCTGGGCGAGCCGGCCGCCCACCTCGACGTCCGGCAGGATGGTGCGATAGCCCGCCTCGTAGGTGGGCATCAGGTCGGCGGCGCGGTCCGGCCCAAGCGCCTCGAGCATGAGCGCCCGGAGCAGCTCCATCTCCCAGTTGGAGGAGAGGCCCCAGGCGAGGACGACCGACCATTGGGCGCTGGCCAGTGGCGTCCATGGTTCCGGGCGATAAGCCAGCAGGGTGAACTCAGGTGGCAACGGGCCTCGCTCGATGAAGGCGTTCACGCCGGCGGTGTAGGCGTCGATCACCGCTCGCGACGCCGAGCTGGCTCCCCGGATGGTGGCCTCCGCCGCCTGGCCCCAGCCAAAGACGCGCGCCGTGCGATCGACGTCCAGGCCTGGCGGGCCCACGATTTCGCTGAGGCGCCCCGCGCCCAGGCGGCGGCTGGCGTCCATCTGAAAGAGCCGGTCCTGCGCCTGGACGTAGCCCTGGGCGAAGAACAGGTCCGCCTCGTTTTGGGCGTAGATGTGCGGCACACCCCAATGGTCCCGGATCACCTCGACCGGCGCCGTGAGCCCCGGCACGACCTCCCG
>JBFGLK010000355.1:0-4454 GCA_041576195.1 Promineifilaceae bacterium (SeqCode) | reverse complement strand
GGCCGTTGCCGAGCGGTACCTGGAAGCGGGCGCCCGCGTTATCATCAGCAGCCGCAAGGCGGCAAATATCCAGGCGGCGGCGGCGCGGCTCGGGGAACGCTTTCCGGAGCGCGTGGTCGGCCTCGCCGCCCATGCCGGCGATCCCGAGGCGGCGACGGCGCTGGTAGAAGGGGCGATCGAGCGGTTTGGCCGTCTCGACGTCGTGGTCAACAACGCCGCGACCAATCCACACTTCGGGCCGATCCTCACCGCCGAGTCGTCCCACTGGGACAAGATTCTGGAGGTCAACGTCAAGGGCGCCTTCTGGCTTTGTCGGGCCGCGGCTGGCCTGATGAGGGGCCAGGGGGGCGGCAAGATCATCAACATGGCCTCCGTGGCCGGCATTTCCCCGGGAACGATGATGGGCGTCTACAGCGTCAGCAAAGCGGCCCTGATCATGCTGACCAAAGTGCTGGCCAGCGAGCTGGCCAGCGACAACATCCAGGTCAACGCCATCGCCCCCGGCTTCGTAAAGACGCACTTCAGCGCCGCGCTGTGGCAGAACCCGGCGATCGCCGAGACGATCATGGCGACGACGCCGGCGGGCCGGATGGCCGAACCGGCCGAGGTGGCCGGCATCGCCGTCTATCTGGCGGCATCGGCCTCGGACTTCACAACCGGCGCGGTTTTCGTCGTCGACGGTGGCTTCACGCTTTGAGCCGGGCCAGCGACGTGTGCACATGCATGGGAGAATGACAATGAGTTATCGCATCGACAAGGTAGGCGTTATCGGTGCCGGCACGATGGGCGGCGGCATTGCCGCACACCTGGCCAACATCGGCATCCCGGTTGTGTTGTTGGATATCCCCACGCCGAACCTCGAGCCGGACCAGCAGGAGGACCGCGCCGCGCGCAATCGCCTGGTCAACAGCCTGTTCGAGCGCATGGCCAAGTCCCGTCCGGCCAACCTGGCGCGCGGCGACCGGGCCGCGCTCATCACCGTGGGCAACACGGAAGACGACTTCGACAAGTTGGCCGATTGCGACTGGATCGTCGAGGTCATCATCGAGCAGCTGGCGCCGAAGCAGGCGTTGATGGCGCGGCTGGAGGCGATTCGCAAGCCCGGGTGCATCGTCAGCAGCAACACGTCGGGCATCCCGATCCGCCAGATCGCCGCGGGCCGCTCGGCCGACTTCCAGGCCCACTTCCTGGGCACCCACTTCTTTAACCCGCCGCGCTACCTCAAGCTGCTCGAGATCATCCCGACGCCGGAGACGGCGCCGGAGGTGCTGGCGTATATGAGCGAGTTCGGGCGCGAGGTGCTCGGCAAGGGCGTCGTCGTGTGCAAAGACACGCCGAATTTCATCGCCAACCGGTTCATCTCGATTACGGGCGCCTACGCGCAGGAGTACGCCCTGGCCAACGGCTTCACGGTGCCCGAGATCGACACCATCACCGGCCCGCTGATTGGCCGGCCCAAGACGGCCACATTCCGCCTGACGGATCTCGTCGGGCTCGACGTCATGGCCCACGTTAACAGCAACCTCTATCCCGCCATCCCCGAGGACCCCTACCGCGAGGTGCTCGTCGCCGAGCACACCAAGCGCCTTGCGGAGCAGATGCTCGAGCGAAAGTGGCTGGGAAACAAGACGGGACAGGGATTCTACAAGTCGGTCAGCGCCAATGGGAGCAAGGAATTCTGGTGGTTGGACGCCAACACGCTGGAGTATCAGCCCCCCGCCAAGGTCCGTTTTGACTCTGTGGGCAAGGTGCGCCGCATCGACGACCTGGGCGAGCGCATGAAGGCGCTGCTGGCGGAGAGCGACCGTGCCGCCGACTACGTGCGAACCACGACCTACTTCACGCTGGCCTACGCTGCCTACGTCACCCCGGAAGTCGCCTACAGCATCGTCGACGTCGACAATGCCAACCGCTGGGGCTTCAACCTCGAGGCCGGGCCCTTTGAACTCTGGGACCGGCTCGGGGTCGCCGAGACGGTGGCGGCAATGGAGGCCGCGGGGCACCAGGTGGCCGATTGGGTGAAGGAGATGTTGGCCGCCGGCCACACATGCTTCTATCAGGATGGCCGTTACTACAGCTTCGTCACGAAGCGGCTTGAACCCTTGCCCCGCGATCCCAGAGCGATCTCGCTGGCCGCGCTTAAGTCCGCCGGTGCGACGGTGGCCCAGAACGGCAGCGCCAGCCTCGTCGACCTGGGCGATGGCGTGGCGCTGCTGGAGTTCCACGGGCCCAAGATCAACGCCATCGACGCCGATGTCGTGGCGATGGGCAACGTGGCCCTCGAGCGCCTGGAGAGCGACTTCGACGCGCTGGTCATTGCCAACCAGGGCCAGGACTTCTGCGTCGGCGCGGATGTGGCGATGCTCGGCATTGCCGCCGCGCAAGGGCTCTGGGACCAGGTCGACCAGGCCCTGCGCGCCGGGCAGGAGATGATGATGCGACTGCGTCACGCGCCCAAGCCGGTGGTCACGGCACCGCACCAGCGGGTGCTGGGCGGCGGCGTGGAGATCACGATGCACGGCTGGGCCACCGTGGCCGACCACGAGACGTACATGGGCCTGGTCGAGGTGGGTGTGGGCATCATCCCGGCGTGGGGCGGGTGCAAGGAAGTCCTCCGCCGGAAGGTCAACCCGGCTATGGCGGCGGCCAACGCGGACGTACTGCCGGCACTGCAGGAGGTGTTCGAGCAGATCGCCACGGCCAAGGTAGCCACAAGCGCCTGGGAGGCCAAGGCGATGGGCTATCTCCGGCCGGAGGACGATATCGTCATGGGTGGCGATCAGCGCATCTTCCGCGCCAAGCAAAAGGCGCTGGCGCTCGTGGCGGCCAACGCCCGACCGCCCGAGGTCGAGACGATCTACGCCGCCGGGCGCGATGCGCTGAACGCTCTCTACCTGTTCGTGCAGTCGTTCCAGTGGGCGGGCTACGCCTCGGCCCACGACGCCCTGATCAGCCGCAAGCTCGCCTATGTGCTGTGCGGCGGCGACCTGAGCGCCCCGACCTGGGTGGATCCGTGGTATATTCTGGATCTCGAGCGGGAGGCGGCGCTCTCGCTGGCCGGCGAGCCGCTGACCCAGGCCCGTATCATGCATATCCTGCAAACGGGGAAGCCTCTGCGCAATTAAGGAGGTTGGGATGCGCGACCGATGGCTCGTCCTTTTGGCGCTGGTTCTGGTCCTCGCCACGGCGGCGCTCGTTGGCCCGGCGCTGGCCGAGCAGTACGCCGCACCGGAGAGCGTGGTCACCAACTCGTTTACCGTCATCGGCGACTCGTGGGGCTTTCTTTACTACGACAAGTTCCGGGAGAACATGATCGAGGCCGGCTACGGGACGCAGTTCGAGTTCTTCATGCGGGCCGTGCCGGGGACGGAGGCGAGCCAGTGGGTCAATCGGGAGCAGTTCCCGTGTTTTCTGCTATTCCCGCTGGTCAAGTCGATTATCAAGGACGATGCCGGCACGCCGCGGGTGCTGATCTCGCTCGGCGGCAACGATCTGGTCAACGACTATGACCTGTGGGGCGATCTCATCTACGACCGGATCGAGGAGGACCTGCGCACGCTGGTGGCCATGCTCATCGCGGAGCGGCCGGACGTGCAGATCTTCTTCAGCGGTTATGAGATTCTGAACATGTACAAGACGCAGCTCTGCGTCGACGAGATGGTCAGCTTGCTCGGCTCGGCCGAGCCGTCGATCGTCAACCCGGCGCTGCTGGGTATCGGCGATCGGCAGGCCCTCATCGCCGCGGACGTGCCACAGGCTCACTTCGCGCCGGTCGCCGGGGCGTTGCAGGGCGATCCGGGCTACCCGGACCTGAACGTGTATAGCCCGTTGCGCTACTTCGTGCTGTACCCGTTCTGGCGCCAGGACTGCATCCACATGAGCTTTCGCGGCTACGACGTCTATACGGGTGCCATCGCCGACTGGCTTGCCGGCAGCGGCGTCCTGCCACCTCCGACCACACGACAGCCTGAACAACTGACGAACCACCCAACAGAGCAACCGACTCACCAGAGGAGTACCCGATGACCCGAGAAGCAGTGATCGTGGCCGCCCGGCGCACGGCGGTAGGTAAGTCCAAGCGGGGCACGACGCGCAACTGGCGCTCGGACGAGATGGCGGCCGCGGTGATCGAGGCCTTGATGGCCGACGCCGCTGGTCTCGAGCCGGCGGATGTGGACGATGTGATCATCGGCTGCGCGATGCCTGAGGGCGCTCAGGGCCTGAACTTTGCCCGCACGATCGCCCTGCGCGCCGGCCTGCCGGTGGACGTGCCGGGAATGACCGTGAACCGGTTTTGTTCCAGCGGCCTGCAGACGATCGCCATGGCCGCAGAGCGGATCATCGCCGACGGGGCGGACTGCATCATCGCCGGCGGCGCCGAGACGATGAGCCTGGTGCCCATGACCGGCTTCCGCATTAACCCGAATCCGCACATGGTGCAGAACGCGCCCGAG
>JBFGLK010000354.1:0-4459 GCA_041576195.1 Promineifilaceae bacterium (SeqCode) | reverse complement strand
TCGCGGCCAGCGCGAGGAGCAGCCAGAGCCAGACGCCCGGCTTCTGGCCCAGCGAGACGACGTCGGCGCTACTGAAGGCGAGGTAGGCCGTCAGGCTCGCGCCCAGGGCCCGGTCGAGCGCTGGCGCCCCGCGGCGCCATAGGCCGGCCCACGGCAGCAACCAGAGGCCCATCTCGGCGACCAGCCCGGCCCAGCCCAGTGTCGTCCCCGCTTGCAGCCAGATGTTGTGCGCGTGCGCCAGCGGATAGGCCGGTCCAATAAGAAGAAAGGCCTCGTTGGCCCGCCCCACCGGCGCGAAGGCATAGAGGCCGACGCCGATGGCCGGGTAGTCCCGCAGCAGGCGCCAGGCATTACCCCAGACCTCGAGGCGGATCAGCCAGCTCGTCGCGGCCACCGTGCCGGGCTTGCTGGCCGCGTCCAGGCGCGCCAACCAGGACCGGGCGTCGCCGCTGAGCCACAGCAGGGCAGCGCCCAGCAGCGCGACGGCGGCCAGCCCGGCGAGCACGCGCCGCAGCGGCCAGCGGCCCCACGACCAGGCGGCCAGGCCGGCGACGATGGCGGCCAGCAGCGCGCCGCGCGACTGGGTGAGCAGGAGCATGCCGGCAATCAAGAACAGGTTGAGAAGCCAGACTGGCCGCCCGCGCCCCGACCGGCGCGCCGCCAACCAGGCCAGCGGCAGCGTCGCGACCATCAGCCCGGCCATCTCGTTGTGATGGATGGCGAACCCACCGGTGAGATGAGGCAGTCGGTCGGTCAACCCGCGCAGTTCGAGGATCTGCCGCGCCGGCCAGGCCACGCTGAACAGCCCGCCCACCGCCGCCAGCCCGCCGGCCCCCGCCAGGCCGAGCGCCAGCCTGTCCGCCAGCGAGGGATGATGGCGCCAGTCCTGAACCAGGGTAAAGCCCAAGACGCCCAGGAGGAGGACGAGCAGTTTGGGCAGGCTGGTCGCCGGCGCCGGGCTCAGCGCCGTGGCGGCGCCCGCCAGGGAAAGATAGAGCAGGATCGGCACATTCAGCGGTGTCGAACAGAGGAGATAGCCCAGCCGGCGCCGCGCAGCCAGTCTGCCGGCAAGTAGCAGGGTGAGCGAGGCGACCGTCAGCCCCGGCGCGAGGTCGGGGAATAGCATCCACGGGGCCGCGGCCAACCACAGCACGCTCAGGAGGCTCCGCGCGCGCCGCGCCGCCACCGGTTCGCTCATAGAGTCTGGCCGGGCGGCGCCGGGCCGCGGGCGACAGCCAGCACCTCGTCCACGCCGAGCAGCGGCGTGGCCAGCAGGCGCTCGGCGCGGGCGATGTCCAGCCGGCAGTCCGCGGGCCAGCGGGCGCGATCGCCCGGGCCGGCGCGCAACGTCTCCCGCCCCTCGATGCCAAACCAGTCCAGCAAGCGCAACCCGAAGTCGTGCCGGTTGAGCGCCTGACGCCCGGCGACGTGAAGGCGGCCGCGCACCGGCGCCGCGGCTGTTTCGATCAGGGCCCACGTCAGCGTCTGCACCCAGATCGGGTTGCGCCACTGGTCGGTGAACAGGGTCACCGGCCGGCGCGCGGCCAGAGCGTCGACCAACCAGGCCAGGTTGCGCTCGATCTCCTCCAGGCTGTAGATCAGCGACGTGCGCACGATCAGGTGGTCCGGCAGCCCCGCGACGACTTGCTCGGCAGCTACCTTGGCCCGGCCGTAGGCGTGCAACGGGCGCGGGACCGCGTCCTCAGCATACGGCGCCCGCTCGCCGTCGAAGATGACGTCGCTGGAGAGAAAGATGAGCCGCGCTCCGGCCGCCCGCGCCGCCTGGCACAGATTGGCCGTGCCCTGCACGATGACCGCCTCCATGTTCGCGGAGGCGTCGGAGCCGGCCGTATGGACGATCACGTCCGGGGCCCAGGCGCGCACGAGCGCGCGGGTGGCGTCGGCATCGCGCAGGTCCAGTACCTGGCCGCCGGGCAACGGCCGCGAATAGGTCGTGAAGGCTACCTCGAAGTGGGCGCGGGCCTGTGACACGAGGCGACGACCGACGAAGCCGCTACCCCCGGTGATCAACAGCCTCGGCCGGGCTGGATCCATCAGTTGACCTCGTCGAAGATCGTCTCCTCGTCGGCGTCCACCAGCGCCTCCACCCGGGCCAGCGCGTCTTGCGCGGCGTCCTGAGCCGCCGCTTGCTTGCTGCGCCCGCTGCCGACCCCCCACTCCCGCTCGCGGAGCATGACCCGAACGGTGAACCGCTTGTTGTGATCGGGTCCGGTCGAACCGAGCATCTCGTAATGCGGCGTGATATTGAACCGCCCCTGAGCCCAGATCTGAAACTCGCTCTTGGCGTCTTTGTGCAGCGACTGGGCCAGGACCCGTTCCAGCATGGCCGGCAGCAACCGCTGCATGAGCGCGGCGACGCTGTCCAGGCCCTGGTCAAGATAGGTGGCCCCGACGACCGCCTCGAAGGCGGCGCATAGCATGGCGGATCGGCGACGCCCGTCGTTCTCCGACTCGCCCAAACCCAGCCGGAGGGCATCCCCAAGGCCGAGCTGGCGCGCGAATTGGGCCAGCGTGTCAGTGCGCACCAACGCGGCGCGCAAGCGAGTCAGGCCCCCTTCATCCATCTCGGGAAAGCGATTATAGAGGTAATCCCCGACGATGAAGTCGAGGACGGCGTCCCCGAGGAACTCCAGCCGCTCGTTGTCTTCGAGGGCCTCGGCCGGGTTTTCGTTGAGAAAGGACCGGTGCGTCAGGGCGCGCAGCAGGAGCGAGCGGTCGTGGAACGCATAGCCCAGGCGTTCCTCCAGCGGCGGCAGAGACTCCATCAGGCGTACTTCTTGATGACCAGGACCGAGTTGTGGCCGCCAAAGCCGAAGGCGTTGTTCAGGCAGACGTCGACGGTCGCCTGGCGCGCCCGGTTCGGCACGTAGTCCAGGTCGCAAGCCGGATCGGGCGTCTCATAGTTGATCGTCGGCGGCATGACCTGGTCCCGAATGGCCAGGGCGCAGAAGACCGTTTCGATGGCCCCGGTAGCTCCCATGATGTGCCCTGTCATCGACTTGGTCGAGCTGACGCCGACGTTGTAGGCGTGCTCGCCGAGCGCGCTCTTGATGGCCGCCGTCTCGGAGGCGTCGTTGAGCTGAGTGGCGGTACCATGGGCGCTGACGTAGTCGACGTCTTCGGGGGCCAGGCCAGCGTCGCGGAGGGCGCGGCGGATGGCGCGCGCGGCGCCGTCGCCGCCTTCGGCCGGGGCGGTGATGTGATAGGCGTCGGTCGTCTGGCCATAGCCCACGATCTCGGCCAGGATGTTGGCCTCGCGCGCCTGGGCGGACGCCAGCGACTCGATGATCAGCATGCCGGCACCCTCGCCGACCACCAGCCCGTCGCGATTCAAATCAAACGGAGACGGGGTCCCCTCCTCGCGGGAGGATGTCGCGCCGGCCCACTCAAAGCCGCCGATGGGCGTCGAGACCATGATCGACTCCGACCCGCCGGTGAGCGCCGCGCGAATGAGGCCGGCGTGCACCATGCGATAGGCGAGGCCAATGGCGTCGTTGCCGGCAGCGCACGCGGTGGTGATCGTACTCGAAGGCCCTTGAATACCGTAGTCGATTGCCAACATCCCGGCCGCCCCGTTCGGCATGATCATCGTGATGGCAAACGGGCTCAGCCGGCGCAGGCCACGCTCCAGATTGGTGCGGTCCTGCTCCACCAGCGTGCTGATCCCGCCCACACCGGTGCCGAGGATGACGCCGATCTCCTCGCGGTTGTCGTCGTCCACCTTCAGGCCGGACATCGCCATGGCCTCAAGGGCCGCCACGGTGGCCAGCTGTTGCTGTCGATCCCGATGGCGCGCCTCCTTGCGCCCCATGTAGGGCTCAGGATCGAATGCCTTTACCTCGCACAGGCGCGGCAGCGCATGCTCCCCGCGGGGAAAGAGCGTGTAGGGGCCGAGGCCCGACCGCCCGGCCAGGATAGCCTCCCAGGTGTCGGGCACGTTGTGCCCCAGCGGCGTAATCACGCCCGCTCCAGTGATGACGACGCGATGGCCGCCGTTAGCCGTGAATGTGGTCATCGTTCCTTCCCTCTTCCAGGCAGCGCCAGTGGGCCGCTGTTGCCCGTGCCGGCAACAGGCCCGCTGGCAGACCGAGATGGCTTACACAAAACGCGATCGAGCAGGCAGCACTCGTCAGGATAAACACCGTGAGCCCGATAGAGTTTTGCCCGGGCCGGAAATCGCCCAGGCCCGTCACCTCAAGGCCCGATCGTTGGGGCAGGATTATCGGTCGTTGTGGGATGATAGTCACCCTCCACCCACGCGGCGCCATCCGGGCCGACTTCTTTCTTCCACACGGGCACGATCTCTTTGAGCCGATCGATGCCGTAGCGCGCCGCCTCAAACGCGCCCTCGTCCCGGTGGCCGGCAGCGCAAGCGACCAGCGTCGTCAGGTCACCAACGTCCAGCCGGCCCAGCCGCTGCACGATGGCCACGCCCTTG
>JBFGLK010000353.1:0-4468 GCA_041576195.1 Promineifilaceae bacterium (SeqCode) | reverse complement strand
CCGCCGCCGTGGACCGGGCGATCGCCATCCATCCGGATAGCCCCTCGTACCACGAACTGAGGGGCGACATCCGGACCGACCTGGGCGACGAGAGAGGCGCGCAGGCGGCCTACGCCCACGCCCGTGCGCTGCGCGAGGCGACCGCCGGATCCCCATGAACACAACCTGAGAAGGCGGGGAAGGTAAGGGACATTGTTATGCTAATGATCTATAATAAAGAGGTTTTACGCATAACGTAAGACGCGGCGATGGTCACCATCGCCAGGAAGGGAAGGGATAGGCGCCGGCCCGCCCGCCGGCCGCATCGTGCGTTGTTGGCGTAAGTTGCTACGGCACCGCCAGACCGTGAAGAAAGAGTAAACGCAGACTGGTGCGAGCCCGTCCCGGGTCGATGCTTTCCATCTTGACTTTTGCGCTTTAACTATGCTAGACTGCACGCGCAGCACCACCCAGGCGACCCGCTCCCTATGTTCCCCTCCTTTCGTCTTACCCTATTTCTACGAGGTCAAAACCGCATATGAGTGATCTGGCCAATCCCTTCGAGGAGATGGAAATTGTGAGCGTGCTGCTGGCCGAGGCCAGCGAGCGCGGCTACATCACCTACGATCGCATCCTCGAACTATTGCCGGAAGTCGAAAACAACCTGCCGCTCCTGGAAACGATTATGGAGGAGTTGCAGGCGGCGGGCGTCGCATTGCACGAAAACGACGATGACTCGGACGACGAGGCGGATGACGAAGAGGGCATCGGCCACTACGCCAAGCGCCCACACGCCGCGCCGCTCTTTGATTTGAGCAGCGTGCCGATCGACGACTCGGTGGGCCTCTACTTCCGCGAAATGGGCCAGCAGGGGCTCCTGTCGGCGGACGAAGAGGTGCAGCTGGCCAAGGAGATCGAGGCCGGCCGCGAGGCGGAGCTCTATCTGGCCGAGTGCAACGGCAGCCTGGAGGCCGACCAGCGCCACGAGTTGCAGCAACTGCGTGAGGTTGGCGACGCGGCGCGGGCCCACCTCATTCGGGCCAACACGCGTCTCGTGGTGAGTATCGCCAAGAAGTATCGTGGCCGCGGCCTGCAATTCCTGGACTTGATCCAGGAGGGCAACGTCGGCCTGATGAAGGCGGTCGAGAAGTACGACTATCGGCGCGGCAACCGCTTCAGCACGTACGCCACCTGGTGGATCCGGCAGGCGGTCACGCGCGCTCTGGCCAACCACGGCCGCACTATCCGCATCCCTGCCCACCTGGGTGGGCGCATCAGCAAGCTCTATCAGGTGGCCCAGGAGCTGGAGCAGGAGTTTGGCCGCCAGCCGACGGCGGAAGAGATCGCCGAGTACATGGAGTTGCCGGCAGAGCGCGTGCGCTGGATGCTTCGCACCAGCCGCCAGCCCGTCCACCTCGAGCGGCCCGTGGGCGACGAGTCTGACGCGGAGCTCGGCGACTTCATCGAGGACGTCGAGGCGCCGCCCCCGGCGGAGACGGTGGCCAACAACATGCTGACGGACGAGATTAGCGAGATCCTCGACCAGCTGACGCCTCGCGAGGCCCGCATCCTGCGCCTGCGCTATGGGCTGCAGGACGGTGAGTCGCGCACGCTAAAGGAAGTCGGCGAGATGTTCGGCCTGTCGCGCGAGCGCATCCGCCAGCTGGAGAAGGAAGCCCTGCGCAAGCTGCGCCACCCCAACTTCGCCGGCCACCTGCGCCAATACCTGAACTGACCCACCACGTCAGACCGACAATCCCACCCGGCGGGCCCCAACCCGCCGGGTTTTTTGTCGCCGCCGCTGCCGCCCCCCTCCGGCTTCGGGTATAATCCATCGTCATGTCTCTGATCACCGCCAGCCAGGTCGGCCAGTCCTTCGGGGCGGTCGATCTGTTCCAGGGCATCAACGTCACCGTGCCCCCGGGGGCCAAGATCGGTCTCGTCGGGCCCAACGGCATCGGCAAGACCACCCTCCTGCTTATCCTGGCTGGCCTGGCGACGCCGAGCCGGGGCGTCGTGAAGCGCGCCCGGCGGTGCCGGGTCGGTTACTTGGCGCAGGAGTCGGCCGACGCCTTCGTCGGTCAGGACCACACGGTCATCGAGGAGATGCTGACCGTCTTTGACGACCTGCGGGACCAGGAGGCGGCGCTGCGCGAGATGGAGCGGGAGATGGCCGGTGGCGCCGCGAACGAGGATCTGCTCGCCGCATACGGGCGGGCGCTGGAGGCGTTCGAGCACGCCGGGGGCTATGATTACGAGCTGCGCATCCGGCAGACGCTCACCGGTCTGGGCTTCGACGGTGCCGGCATGCGCCTGCCGCTGCCTCACCTGTCGGGCGGCCAGAAGACGCGCGCCCTCCTCGCCCGTCTGCTCCTGTCCGGACCCGATCTCCTCGTCCTCGACGAGCCGACGAACCACCTGGATATCGCCGCCCTCGAATGGCTCGAAGGCGCCTTGCGCGCCTGGCCCGGCGCCGTCCTCATCGTCAGCCACGACCGCTACTTCCTGGACCGCGTGGTCGACCGCATCTGGGAGATGAACACCGGTGGCGTCGAGGAGTACCGGGGCAACTACAGCCATTACGTGGCCCAGCGACAGGCCCGCTGGGAGCGCCGGCAGAAGGAGTTCACGGCGTTCAAGGAGCGGGCGGAGAAGGAGCTCGACTTCATCCGGCGCAACATGGCCGGCCAGCTGACGGCACAGGCCCAGGGCCGGCTGAAGCGCCTGGCACGCGAGCTGAAGGCGGTCCAGGCGGGCGGCCTGGCGGCCCTCCAGGGGCGGAACTGGGCCCGCGTGGCCGAGGAGCTCGATCTCTCGAGCGGCGAATGGTCGATCGGCGACGCGGGCGCGGCCCTCAACGCGCTGAGACCGCCGCACGGGCGGCCGCCGCGGCTGAACCTGCGGCTGGCCGAACCGGATCGCAGCGGCGAGCTCGTGCTGCGCACGCGGGATCTGACCGTGGGCTATCCCGGCCACCTACTGTTCAAGACGGACGACATCGAGTTGCGCCGGCTGGAAGTGGCGGCGCTGATCGGCCCGAACGGTGCCGGCAAGACCACGTTTCTGCGCACCATCCTCGGCCACCTACCCCCGCTGGACGGCGAGCTGCTGCCGGGGGCCAGCCTGGACATCGGCTACTTCGCCCAGGCGCACGAGGAGCTCGACCCGGGCGACACCGTGCTCGAGGCGTTGCTGCGCGAGCACCCCATGTTGCCGGGCGAGGCCCGCCACATCCTCGGGCGCTACCTGTTTCGCGGCGACGATGTGGACAAGCGCGTCGACGTGCTCAGCGGCGGCGAGCGAGGCCGGCTGGCCCTGGCCATCCTGGCCGAGCGCGGGGCCAACTTCCTGCTATTGGACGAGCCGACCAACCACCTGGATATCCCGGCCCAGGAGGTGCTGCAGGAGGTCCTGGAGGCGTTCAACGGCACGATCCTGCTGGTCTCGCACGACCGCTACCTCATCGATCGTCTGGCCACGCAGATCTGGGAGCTGGCGGATCGCCGGCTGCGGGTGTTTGCCGGCAGCTATCAGGAATATCTGGTGGCGAAAGCCGCCACGGCCAATCCGGTGGGGGAGACGACGCCCGCCCCGGCCGACGACGCCGTGATGGCAGGCGAGAACGGCTCGCTCCGTTCCAAGAACGCGCAACGCCGCCTGGAGACCTCGCTCCAGGATCTGGAAGGGCGCATCGCCGGCGCCGAGCGGCGCCTCGAGACCGTCGTCGCTGCCCTCCAGTCGGCCACCGAAGACCAGGACTTTGACAGGATTCAGAGCCTCAGCTTAGAATACGGCGTCCTACAGAACGAGGTCGAGCAACTGATGCTGGCCTGGGAGGATCTGGCCAATGAGCGGTGAGCCCACGAGCGAGCGGTCGCGCTGGCCCGATCGGGTGGTGATCGGCCTCACCGGCAACATCGCCACCGGGAAGTCGGCGGTGAGCCGGATGGCGGCGGAGCGGGGCGCGCTCGTCCTGGACGCCGATCGCATCGTGCACGCCCTGCTCAATCAGGACGAGAGCATCCAGGCGGCGGTGGCCTTCGCCTTCGGCGACGACGTGCGCCTGCCGGACGGGCGCATCGACCGGCCGGCGCTGGCAGGCATCGTCTTTGCCGACCCGGTCGCTCTGCGCGATCTGGAGGCGATTCTGCATCCGGCAGTGCGGGTGGAGATCCTGCAGCGTATCGACGAAAGCCAGGCGCGCTTCGTCGTCGTCGAGGCGATCAAGCTCCTGGAAGGGCCGCTGGCCGACTATTGCCGGGAGATCTGGGTGACCGACTGCACCCCGCGGCGCCAGATCGAGCGCCTGATGGTGTGCCGGGGCATGGACGACGAGACGGCAGCTCTGCGCGTGCAGGCCCAGCCGCCGCAAGCCCTGAAGGTGGAACGGGCGGACGTGATCATCGACACGAATGAGACGATGGCCGAGACCCGAAACCAGTTCGACGTCGCCTGGGAACGTCTGACGGCGGGGGCGTCGGCGACGGTG
>JBFGLK010000352.1:0-4473 GCA_041576195.1 Promineifilaceae bacterium (SeqCode) | reverse complement strand
TAGCCCAGGGTGCCGATGATGATCGCCAGGACGATGGCCGCCCCAAACAACGGGCTGATCCAGGTCGGGCTTGTGCGCGCCCGCGCCGGCGGTCGACGGCGGCGGCGGGTGGGTCGGGCCGGTTCGACGGCGGCGGGCGCCGGCTCCTCGGCCCAACGCTCGACCAGAACGTGTCCAACCAGCAAGAGCAAGGCCAGGTAGGCGAAGAAGTGCGTGCGCGTGGCGGCAATGGCAATGCCGAAGTGGATCTCGACGTAGTGGGCCGCCACCGCGGCGACCAGGCCGACCAGGAGCAGGCGATTGGCCGCGAACGGGCTGGCCTCCGACTCCATCTCGCCGCCAGCGGAAGTGAGGGCATAGTAGCCGAGATAGAGCACCAGGCCGACGATGCTGCCGAAGGGCACGGCCACGCCGAGGTACTCCGGGCCGAGCCAGGCCGTCAGGAGCAGCCCGCCGAGCACGGCGCCGGCGATCCACAGCCCAATCAGCAGCCCCTGATCGCGCCGGCTGCGGACGACACCCAACCAGCGAAAGGCGTAGTAGAAGACCGAGAGATAAAGCGCCTGCCAGACAAGAAAGCCGGCGGCGCCGGTGATCACCAGAGCGTCGAAGGTCTCGTTGTGCGAGCGATCGGGCGAGGCGTTACGCGCCTCGATCGTCGCCAGCTCGGGCGGATAGTACTTGTTGTACGCCACGTACATCGACTCGGGGCCATAACCGAGGATGGGCCGCAGGAAGTTGAAAGGGTCCTTATCACCATCGGGGAAGGTGAGCGGCGGATGCGGCTCGATGAGCTCAAGCACGCCCTCCCAGATGAGGACACGCACGCGGCCGGTGCCCCGATCAGACTGGAGCAGCCGGCCAAGGCGACCGATGGACGGCAGATCGCGCCATTCGTCCAGGGTCTGCACGACGCCGCCAATGAGCGGGCTATCGCCGACTGCCGGCATCCAGCGATCGGCCAGGTTGAATGCGCCCAGCCAGACGCCGACGAGCACGGTCACCGTAAGCCAGGCGAACCACAGCCAGCGCCAGCCCCGCCGGGCCACGACGAGGATGAGGATGGCGATGACGACGGCCGCCACGGCCAGGGCGAAGGCGACAAAGCTGCCCATTGGGCCGGCCAGCGACGCGACGCGCTCGCCCAGCGCCCGCGTCACCAGGTTGAAGATGAAGAAGAGCGCGGCCGCGCCCCCCACTACCAGGCCAATCGCGCGCAGCGCGTCCGTCGCGGAAAAGCGCCGGCCGTCTGAGGCGGCGTTACGCAGCGATACCAGCACGATCAGGATAAAGGCGAAGAGCCCGGTCGCCAGGCCCAGCCAGGGCCCGCGGCTGGCCGACCAGTAGATGGCAATGAGCTGGATGGCCAGAGTGAAGATGTAGATAGACGAGCGCACGATGTCCGCCACCGACAGACGGGTCTCCTCAAGAATGTCGGTGAAGGCATCGAGGATGCGCGCGGCCGTGAGCGGCACGGCCATCACCAGGTAGGCGGCGATGAAAATGGCGTTTCCCAGGTGGCCGGCCACGCGGCGCTGCACGTCCCCGCCCCAGGGCAACGGGTCGAGATCGCGCCGCTGCAACATCGCGTAGAGGGCCACGGGAATGCTGGTGAGGATCACCGTCGTCACCACGCGTCGAACCTGCTCCCGGCTCCGAATTGTGCTGGCCATCAGGGCGAAAATGACGATGTAGGACAGGGTGGTGTAGGTGCCCTGAAGGCGCTGATAGGAACCAGCCCAGCTGACCACAGGTGTCACGGAAAACAGAGTGGATAACACGTAGACCACGACCAGCAAGGCAACCGGCAAGACGAACGGCAGCCGCCAGATCGACCCCTCCCCCCGCCAGCGGAGCCAGCTCGCCCGTTGCCAGCCCCGCTGGTCCACGAAGCGCACGAGCCAGACGACCGACATCACGAGCGCCAGGGAGCGCAGCAAGGTCAGCTTGTCCGGCTCGAACACACGGGCCGAGTGAATGTTGAAGAAGAGGGGCGTGGCAATCAGGGCGACAAGCCAGCCGATTTCTAGGACGCCTTCACACCAGCGAGATAGCTTGGACTCCATAGAGGTTACTCGTCTTCGTCAGCAGCGTGGGCGGGGTCAGGTGCGGATCGGAGGAGGCGGACCGGGGCCCCGTCGCCGGCGGATGATCTTACCGCAGAGGAAAGGGGGGAGCAAGCATGGCCGGCCCGGGTCAGCGGCCGGCGGCGGGGCTCTCAGCCAGGGTCGGGCCGGTTGGCGAGCCGTCCGGCCGTGGTGAGCAAGCGGCGGTAGAGAGCATCGATGTCGGCGACCATGCGCTGCGCGCCATAGGCGGGCGCCCGGCGCCTGCCGGCAGCGCCCAGGCGCCGCCGCAGTTCGGGATCGGCCAGCAGCTCGACGACGCGCGCCGCCAACGCAGCCGGTTCAGCCCGGGGAACGAGGAAGCCGTTCTCGCCGTCGGCAATCGCCTCGCCCGTCCCATCCGCCGCAGTGCAGACGATCGGCAGGCCGGTGGCCATCGCCTGAGGCAGGACGCGGGGCAAGCCTTCCCAGAGGCTGGAGAGGACGAAGATGTCGCCGGCCGCCAGCAGTTCCGGGACATCGCGGCGCAAGCCGGTGAGCACGACGCGATGTGCGATCCCGAGCGACGCCAGGCGCGCCTCGACCTCCGGGCGTAATGGGCCGTCGCCAACCACCAGGAAGCGGACTTCTGGATTCGCGCCCGCGACGAGGGCAAAGGCGTCGATTAGATCGAGAGGCGCCTTCTGCGGCGACAGCCGTGTCACACTGATGACGACCGGCGCCCCATCCGGGATCCCCCACTGCCGGCGCGTCTCCGTAGCGGGGACGGCCGGATGGCCGAAGCGACTCAGTTCAATGCCGCTGCGAATGACAACGTAATCCTCCAGCTGGCCGATGCCCTGGGCGAGCCCTTTCGCGATGTCCCGTGGCGAGACCACGATCATGGCCTGGCACGCCCACGCGCCCAGCCTCTCCAACGCCACATAGAACCGAAGCCGCGCGGGCGACATGCGATCGTGGAATGACCAGCCGTGTACGGTGTGCACAATGACGGGCACGCCGGCGCTGCGGGCGGCCAGCCGGCCGAGGACGCCGGCCTTGGAGCTGTGTGTGTGGACAATGTCGTAGGCGCCCCGGCGCATCAGGCCGCGCAGGGCGAGGACGGCGCGCAGATCCTGCGCGGGACTCAGTTCCCGGACGAGACTGTCCAGGATCGTCAGCGGCACGCCCCGCTGGCGCGTCTCGTCGATGAGCGAACCCTCGGGGCCGGTCTGCGGGCCGCAGACGACGTCGACAGCGTAGGTGCCGGCATAGTCAGGGTGATGGTTGAGGATGTCCGCCGTGAGCATCGTGTTTTCCTGCGCCCCACCAATGATCAGGCGCGTGATCGGATGCAGGACGCGGACGGGCTGCGACGCGCCCGACGGTCGGTGTGCGCCGGCGACCTCAGAAGGTGGCGACATCGTCGAATCCCCCCAGTGCCTCGCGCAGCTCGTCGGCATTGGCGATCAGCGCGCTTAGTTCGGCCGGCGCCGTCTTCACCAGCCGCGCCTTCACCGCCACCGGGGCCACACCCAGGTAGGCGAACAGGCGATCCGCCGTGGCCTGGTGACGCGCTTCCAGAAGCAGGTCGTCTTCATAGACGACCTCCTCATGAGGCAGATGCTTCATGATGGCGTTGGCTTTGTCTCGCCACCGCGCCTGGCGTGCCAGTGTCCTCCGGAATCGAGCCGGATCGATCGTGAAGCGGCGCTCCGCGTCTGTCACGGGCTCTCTGTCGTACCAGCGCCGGCGCTGCTCGGCGATCAGGTAGGACAGCGCCTGGTGCGCCAGGTTGCGCCGGCGCGCCCAAATAAGCCGCCATCCAGATTGCACCCGCTCGTGGAGAAAGCCAGCGGCGTCCAGGCGCTGATGCTCAATCAGGTGCAACCACTTGAGGCGAAAGCCCCAGACGGGTTGCCCACTCATAGCCATGCGCCCCCTCAGATAGATGTGCGCGGAGCGAAGCGTTGGCACCCACATGTGTGATAGAAGCTCGCCCAGGCAGAGGACGCGTGAGTGCTGATTCAGCAGATCCGCGACGAGCTGACTGCCGGCACGGCCCGGCGTGAGCACGACGAACCGGGTCGCCGGGGACGCGGCCCCGGGCCGGATCGCCCACAGGTAGGCGTGGGCTTCGCGCGCCAGGCGCTTGAGTCGCGGATCAGCCACCGAGCACCTCGCGATAGACGGCCAGTGTTTGTCTGCCGGCACGTTCCCAGGAGAAGGCGCGAGCCCGGGCCAATCCCAACCGGGCCAGCGCCGCTCGCTCCGCGTCATCGCCGACCAGCCGTTTCAGGGCCGCCGCCAATTGGTCGCGGTCGCCGGGAGCGACCAGCAACGCCGCCCCACCAGCCACCTCGGCTGAAGCTGGCTCGCTCGTGGCCACAACGGGCGTGCCGCAGGCCATCGCCTCCAGCAGCGGCAG
>JBFGLK010000351.1:0-4475 GCA_041576195.1 Promineifilaceae bacterium (SeqCode) | reverse complement strand
TTCATCTGCCGCCGCCTGGACGACGGCGTGCCCTTTTCCGCGGCCCTGGCCGCCGCCCGGGGCAAGGGGTACACGGAGCCCGACCCGCGCGAGGACCTGGGCGGCGAGGACGTGCGGCGCAAGATCCTCATTTTGGGCCGCATGGCGGGGTGGCCGCTGGAGGCGGCAGACATCGCCGTGGAGTCGCTGGCACACCCGGCGCTGGCCCACCTGCCCGTGGCCGAGTTCATGGGCGCCGCCGTAGCCCTCGACCCGCCGATGCGAGATAGGGTGGACGCCGCCCTGGCCTCCGGGGAGGTGCTGCGCTACGTGGCCGAGGTGAGCGAACAGGGGGGCACGGTGGGTCTGCAGGCCCTGCCGGCAGACAGCCCATTGGCCAACCTCAAGTACGTCAGCTTCCGGACCGGCCGCTACGACGACGAGCCGCTGCTGATCGGGGGCAAGGGTGCCGGCGTGGAGATGACCGCCGCCGGCGTGCTGGGCGACATGATCGCCCTGGCCCGCGAGTCAGACTAGCGGGCACCGGGCCGCCGTTCCGGCGACCTGGAGTGAACGGATGATGCGCCGCATCCTGCGCCCGATCCCCCGCGCGCCCGGCGTCACCAATCGGCAGGTGGCCGTCGGCCTCGGGGGGCGCTTCTTCGACGAGCTGCTCAGCGAAGTGCCCGGCGTGCTGCTGCCCACCTTGCAGCGGCTCTTCGGGCTGAGCTACGTCCAGGTCAGCGCCCTGGGGCTGGCGCTCGACTACGTGGCCGCCGCCGTGGAGCCGGTCAGCGGGCTGCTGCTGGACGTCTGGGACCGGCGCTGGATCATGGCCTGGGGTGCCGTCCTGACGGGGCTGGCCATCGTCGTAATCGGGGTCGCGCCCACCTTCCTGCTCCTGCTGCTGGGCTTCGCCCTCTACGGCCTGGGCACCGGCCCACTGGCCCACACGGGCGACGTCGTCCTCGTGGAGATGCACCCGGACGCGCCGGACCGCATTTTCGCCCGCTCGGTTCTGTTGGACAGCGTCGGGGCGCTGCTCGGTCCGCTGCTCGTCAGCCTCTTCTTCTGGCTCAATCTGCCCTGGCGCTGGCTACTCGTGGGGCTCGGGGCCACGGGCATCCTTTTTGCCGTCGTCGTCTGGCGCACCCGGCTTCCCGCGCCCCGGGGCGCCCAGCAGGCGCGGGAAGAAGGCCTGCTGCGCACCGTCCGGGGCAACATCAGCGCTGTCTGGGCGCACGGCCCGGCGCGCACCTGGCTCCTCTTTCTGCTCGTCTACGGCCTGCTGGAGACGCCGCGCCGTTTCAAGACGCTCTTTCTGGCGGACCACGCGGGCATGTCGCAGGCGCTGATCGGCGTCTACGTGGCGGTGGAGCTGGGCAGCGGCATGGCCGGCCTGCTGTTCCTGGACCGCTGGCGACAGACGGCCTCGGTGCGTCGCATCCTTAGCGTGGCCGCCGGCGCGGTGGCCGTGCTCTATCCGCTCTGGCTGTTGACGCCGGGCATCTGGCCGCGCTTCGCTTTAGCGCTGCCCTTGGAGTTCCTCTTCGCCGTCTTCTGGCCCATCGGGCGGGCGCAGGCGCTGGCCAGCGCGCCGGGCCGGGCGGGGGTGGTCACCGCCGTGCAGGGGCTCTACGGGCTGGTGCCGTTCGCCCTTCTGTTTGGGCTGCTGGCCGACCGCGTGACGCTGCCGGCAGCCATGTTGGGGGTGCACGGGGTCATGATCCCACTCATGGGTTGGCTCATCTGGCGGCTGGACGGGCGGGCCGTGGCCAGCGTGCCGGCCAGCGACGACAAAGCGTAGTCGCTGGCCGCCACCGGCATGGACGGCGACCAGTCACTCATGAGACGCGGTAGGCGGCAGGCGCCGCCCCGCGCCGCTAGTTGTCCGCCGGTCGCAGGATCAGCCGGTCCTGCGCCGCCGCCTCGACCGTCGTCTGGCCAAAGCGCAGCGGCCGATAGGCGCCGTCCAGCCAAAGCGGGATCTGGTCGTCGTAGTGCGGGTGGAATGGGTGCCCGCTCTGACCGGAGGGGATGACCACCTGGCCGGCGTCCAGGTCGCTCAGGTCCACGATCAGGCGCATCGACGGGACGGTCGTGATCTGGGCCGGGTCGGACCAGCTCCAGCCGTTGGCGTTGACCAGGCTGGAGCCGCCGTCGGCCGCGTAGGGCCCGCGATTGACGATCGCCCTGATTGGGGCAACGGGGCCGGCGCCCACCGGATTGCTCACGAAGGTGGCCGTGTGGATGGCCCCCCACGTCCACATGTTCAGATCGTCGCCCACGTTGGCCTCGAACCACGCGACGGTCTCCTGCAGCGACCGGAGAATGATATCGACCTGCTGCTCCTGCGCGCCGGTCGTGACATCGTCCCACCAGGGCGAGTCCGGGTCCGCGGCCAGGCGGTGGAAGAAGACGTAGCTGACGGCGTTGTCGGTGCGGCCGCCGTCGACGTCGCCGATCTCATCGCCGATGGTATTGCGCGCCAGGTGCATGAAGAAGATCTCGAAGAGGGCTGCCGGCACGCTGTCGCGCCGCTCCTGCAAGTCCCAGCCGCGCAGCCGCTCGATGGCCGCCTGGAGCTTCGGGCTACCGCCCTGCAGGCCGCTCAGCAGCGGGATGTAGGAGGCGGCAAGTAGCGACTGGCTATCATTCTGGATGCGAGCGAAGTCGTCGACCGTAATCGGGCGCTCGGCGATTACGGCCTCGATCAGGTCCACGATGCGCTGGGCCCGATCGCCGTTGGCCCAGCTGCGCTCGATCATGTACGGGTAGTCCTCATCGACCACGGCGTTGTTGGCCGTGACGATGTAGCCCGACGCGGGGTTGAACAGGCGGGGCAGCTCGTCGTAGGGGACCCAGCCCTCCCACTCGTACTCGCCGGTCCAGCCGGGCACCGGCAGCGTGCCATCGCCGTTGGCCCGGATCGGGATGCGGCCCGGCATCTGATAGGCGATGTTGCCGTCGACGTCGGCGTAGACGGTGTTCTGCGCCGCCACGTCCCAGAGCGCCATGGCCTCGCGGAACTGCTCGTAGTTTTGGGCCTGGTTGAGGCCGAGGACGGCCACCAGGAGGGTGGACGGCTCCGCCGTGGCCCAGCGCAGGGCGATGGGATCGAGCGTCGGGTCGTCGCGCATGGCCGCCTCGTTGATGATGGGCCCGTGCCGCGTCTGGCGCACGGTCAGCGTGACGTCCTCGCCCCCGTTGACCCGGATCACCTCCTGGAACAGGGTCACGTCCTCCCACTGGCCCTGGAACTCGACCTGGTTCGGGTTGTCCGGGTTGAGCTTCTCGATGTAGAGATCCTGCACGTCCGGCCCGACGTTGGTCACCCCCCAGGCGATGCGGTCGTTGTGCCCGATGACGATGCCGGGCACGCCGGCGAAGGAGAGGCCGGCCACGTTCCAGCCGGGCGCGTGCAGGCCGATCTCATACCAGATGGCCGGCATCTGGATGCCCAGGTGGGGGTCGTTGGCCAGCAGGGGCATGCCGGTGGCGGTGTGCTCGCCGGCGACGACCCAATTGTTGCTGCCGACGAACGGGCCGCTGCCCAGGGCGAAGCCGGCTGCCGGCAGCCCTGGGGGCGGGCTGACGTCGACGCGGGACCAATCGAGTGCCGGCAGCGTGCTCGAGGGTTCCAGAACCTCCATGGCCGACGTCGGCACGATGACGGGCCGGTTGTCGGGGTAGAAGGGCAGCAGCTCGGCCGCCTTCTCCGTGCCAACCTGGCGGATGATCGCCGCCCGCTGCTGCTCGGCGCCGCGATTGCCCGACAGGTCCCACGACATGACAACCGCCCAACTGATGGTGTCCAGCGGCTCCCACGGCTCGATCTCCCACGGCTCGCTAACCAGCTCCAGGATCGTCTGGCTGAGCGAGACGGCGTCGCCGTGCTCGGCCAGGTAGGCGTTGACGCCGGCGCTGTAGGCCTCGAGCAGGGCCACGTACTCTGGGTACTCGGCCTCGTACATCGCCAGCGTCTCGGCGGCGATGCGGTTCCAGCCCACCGTGCGGATGAAGCGATCGGTGTCCAGCGAGGCCGCCCCGACGATCTCCGAGATCCGGCCCTGGCCCGAGTGGCGCCAGAACTCCATCTGCCAGAACCGGTCCTGGGCGTGCACATACCCCTGGGCGAAGAAGAGATCCTGCTCGTTGCTGGCGTAGATGTGGGGCACGCCCCACTCGTCGCGCAGCACCGTCACTTCGTCCTGCAGACCGACCAGCTCGAGGGTGCCGTCTGTCCGGGGCATCGGGCGCCGCACGGCGACGAAGGCCACGCCGGCGATGACCAGCACGGCCACGAGAAGTAAGCCAAAGAGTATGCGCAACAAGCGACCCATGGGGAACCTCCTCCTGTTTGTGGCCTGATTTGTAGCATGGAGCCAGAGGGGCGTCAACGAGCCGGCGGGAAAGCGGTCGGCGGCCGGCCGGTGGGGACCCGGCGGCGGCCCGGCAGGGGCCGGCGAATTTGCTATACTTGCCGGCACGAGGCC
>JBFGLK010000350.1:0-4476 GCA_041576195.1 Promineifilaceae bacterium (SeqCode) | reverse complement strand
TGGCCGAAGATGTCGAACATGACGATGTCGCCAAGCTCCTTCTCGGCCAGCCATTGCCCGGTCGTCGCGCCGACGTTGCCGGCACCATAGAGTGCGATCTTGTTGCGCATGGATGCTTGTCCTCCGTGTGGGAGCCAGCGCGAGAGCGAGAGCTAGGGTTGTGCACTCGCCAGCTCCATCTCTAGCTCTAGCTCTATCTCTAGCTCCTGAACCGCCGGTCGAGCTCCTCCATCATCTGGGCCGCCTCGACGAGCTTGTCGAGCGGGTTTTGCTCCCCGGCGAAGTAGCGGTAATCTGCCGGCATCAGGTCCAGGGTGGCCACCAGGTCGTCGAACTTGCGCTTGAGCGAGCGCTCGTTCACTTCGAAGGCGGCGGCGACCTCCGCCAGCGTCGGCGGCAGGAAGTTGATCTTGACCGTGGTGTAGGCCAGGGCCCCGGCCCACAGCGCCGGCTTGGGGCTGCGCAGGTGGCGACGCCCAATGGTGATGCGAAACTCCAGCCACATCTGGATCGCCTTGCCCACGTGGGGGATGGCCAGGTCCAGCGCGCGCATGCCCTCGATTAGACTCGTCTCCACCGGATCGAGTCCCGAGGCGAAGACCTGTTCATAGCGGTCCGCCAGGTGGCTGTCCGAGTCGGTGCGCAAGAAGTCGGCGATCGCTCGGACGGCCTCGGCGAAGTTGTTGCTGCGCGCGTAAGCGGCGGCCAGGTTGAGATGATAGTCAGGGTGGTCCGGCTCCGTCCGCAGCGCCTCCTGGTAAGCGGCGATGGCTTCGTCCAGCTCCCAATTCGCGAAGTGGCTCAGCCCGTCCTCGTTGTGTTTCGCGCCTTTGGCCATGGCCTTCCTGATGGTGTCCCTTACTTCGTGAAGACAAGCAGTGCCGCCAATTACCAGAAACGCGGCGGCATTGCCACCTTCCCCGCCTGCAGACTGCGCCTAGTATACCATGCGGACGCCGGGCCGGGACGCAAGGCAGGCTACCGCGGAAGCGCGGCGGCGCTACGGCGGACTGAAGGGCGCTTCGGGGGCCGGCGGGGCGGGCGCCGGCGCGTTCTGGGCCTGGCCGGCGCGCTCATGGGCCAGGACGTGTTCCAGGGCGACGATGGCCACCGCCAGCATCGAGTCGTCGGGCTCCCGCGTGGTCAGCCGCTGGAGCGCCAGGTTGGGCCGGCTGATGAAGCGGACGAGGGCGTTGTCCTGGTGGCGGGCCGAGAAGCGGATGAACTCGTAGGCGATGCCGGCAATCACCGGCAGCAGGAGCAGGCGGGAGCCGATACGCCAGAGCAGGCCGAGCGGCGGCAACAGGCTGTACACCAGGACCGAGAAGATGACCACGGTCAGGAGAAAGGCGGTACCGCAGCGGGGGTGTTCCCTGGGAAAGGTCGCCGTCGACGCCGGCGTGAGCGGAGCGCCCGCCTCGTAGGCGTGAATCGTCTTGTGTTCGGCGCCATGATAGCCATAGACCCGGCGGATGTCGGGCAACAGGCCGACGGCCCAGATGTAGCCGATGAGCAGGGCCAGGCGGACGAGGCCCTCGATCAGGTTGGCGACGAAGCGGTTTGCCGGCAGGCCCAGGAGCCGCTCGATCAGCGAGGCCAGGAAAACGGGCAGGACAAAAAAGAGGCCAATGCCCAGGGCCAAGGAGAGCGCGACCGTGCCCCACTGCATCGGAGCGGAGAAGGCGTTGCCCGCCTCGTCCTTCTCCTCTTCCGGCACGGCCACTTCGGCGGAGAACATGAGCGCCTTGACGCCGAGGCCCAGGGCGTCCCACAGCAAAGTCAGGCCGCGGACGAACGGGGTGCGCGCCAGACGGCCGCCGTAAATGCGCGGGTTGAGCGGCTCGACGTGAGTGACGATCTCGCCCTCCGGGTTGCGCACGGC
This sequence comes from Promineifilaceae bacterium (SeqCode), assembly GCA_041576195.1. Lineage (GTDB taxonomy): Bacteria > Chloroflexota > Anaerolineae > Promineifilales > Promineifilaceae > JAGVTM01. The sequence goes on along the minus strand of JBFGLK010000350.1, from coordinate 2,594 downwards.
CACGGCCAGGGCCCGGGAGCCCCGCATCATGACCCCTTCGATGACTGCCTGCCCGCCGTAGTTGAACGTTGGCTCGCGTGGGGATGCCGTCGAAGACATGGCGCGGATTGTACTGGCCGGTCTGGGGGGCGTCAAGAAGCGCGGGTCACAGTCCGCCGAATGTCAGTCCGGCGACACCAGCGGCTGGAAGCTCTGCAGGATCGTCTCCACGGTCTGGGCCTCAAAGCGAAAGCGCTCGGGCGTCCCGCAGACGGCCACGACGAGGGCGGTGGCGGGGTAGATCTGCTGCCGGCAGCGCTGCCGCCCCCAGTTGGGGCGCGTCATCTCCAGGAGCAGGCTGACGTGCGAGCGCGCGAAGTCGTCGACGACGGTGGCGTTGAGCGCCGCCAGATCGGTCGCCTCGGCGCGGGCCGCCGCCGTCTCCAGGTCCAGACCGACCAGGGCTTCGTCCCGGACGATCACCAGCCGCGCCGCGGCGTCCTCCAGCCGGGCGCCGCTCCAGGCGGCCCAGACCACCGTGGCCGTCACCGGGGGAGCCACGAGCGGGTAGGCCAGCGCGACCAGGTCCGCCTTGAGGAGGGGAGCGCCGCCGCTGTCGGCCAGAGGGCCGGACGCCTGGCCCCAGGTGGGCGGCAGGTCCAGAGTGAACGCGCGATCGGGCGGGGTGACGGTCACCCAGCCGGCGGGGCGGGCGTAGCCGGGCACGATCTGGAGGAGCGGCTGGCGCCCCAACTGGCGCAGGAGGACGAGGGCGAGGAGGACGAGGACGAGGGTGACGGCGCTGTAGACGGCGAAGGGGGAGAGCCGGGCCGGAGCGGCGGCGGCCGGGTCGGTTGAAGGGTCGGCGGCGGCCAGGGGCGCGCCGCACTGCCAGCAGGACGTGTCGTCGGGCAGGACAGGTTGCCGGCAGCGGGGGCAGAGAGCGATCATCGACGCGGGCGGGCCGGGGCGAATCGCCATTGTGTAAACAACATTACACCGCGATTGTAGCAAATCGCGCTGCGAACGGCGGGCCGGGCGCGTAGACTACGGGTAATGACGTAGTTTGATTCCCATCAGACGTCAACAGGTTGATGGGGTTTCATTCAGCAATTCCTCCTTTTTCTGTCCCTCCCTCCGAAAAAGCCTTGCGGCCCCGCAAGGCTTTTTCGTTTCTGCCCGCCACACACCCTTAGGGTGCGGTTTCCACACCCTAAGGGTGTCGCGAACGTCCCTCAGTCGGCGGCGAAGTAGACGCAGACGGGGTCCAGTTCGCCTTCGAAGTACCAGTGCGGCCCCCGCTCCCAGATGACGCTCCAGTCCGGATTTAGGATCGCCCTGCCGGCATCGATGGCGACATCGCATCCGTGTAGTTCGACGCGGCCGGGGCTCCCGACTCTGGGCCCGCAAGCCGCCGGGCCACTTCCAGCGCCAGCCGGGTCTTGCCGACACCACCAGGTCCGACCAGGGTCAGCAGCCGGCAGCGCGCATCATCCAGGAGGCCGATAATCTGGGCGATTTCCTCCTCGCGGCCGACAAACGAGGTGACCGGTCGAGGCAGATGGTATCGGTTCCCGGGCATTGGCGTTGGATCCGCTTGTCGATCAGGTGAAGGCGGCAACCCAGGCCACTAGGCCTTGCAAAGCACCCCGTTCACTTCAGAGTTGATTTGCCGCGGCGATGGCTATGATGGCTCCCGATCATGATAACATGCCGGCACTCTGGTTGTCAGGTGTCGAAGGACACCGGTGCCTGGAGAAATGGGGAGTGCGGTGCATTGCCTTGCTCCGCACTCCACGCGCCGCGTTCCGCACTCGTTCCCTCCCTGCCCGACAACGCCCCGGCCGCCGATGTGCCGGATCGCGCGGAGGGCGATAGCATAGACCCGGCCCGCCCGGCGCCGGCCGGGCGTGGCGAACGGCGACACGATGACAATGACCGCCCTCCCCACCCATTTGTTCCTGCCGGCATCCCGGCCTGACCCCGCGATGCGCATTCGGCGATTGGCCGGCGACGACCTGCGCCCGCTCTACGACGCCTGTCGGCCCGACGAGCCGTTCTGGCGCTTTCGCGAGACCTGGCTCCGGGCCCTGGCTCGGGCCGAGCGGGACCAGGCCGTGCCCGTCGTGGCCGCCGTGACCGGGCAGCCAGTCGGCCACGCCCAGCTCATCTTCTACCCGCACGTGGCCGAGATCGCCGACGTGGCCGTAGCGCCGGACTGGCGTGGCCGGGGCTTCGGCCGGGCGCTCGTTGAGGTGCTGCTGGCCATCGGCCGCCACCTTTCCCTGGAGCGAGTGGAGATCGGTGTCATGGCCGACAACGAGCCCGCCCTGACCCTCTATCGCCGCCTCGGCTTCGTCCCCAGCCGCGAGGTCCGGCTGGCTCGCGGGGCCGGGCGGGCCATCATCATGGAGCATGACCTGTCGGCAGCCAGCGGCCCGGGGGCGCCGTAGCCCGCCCTGGAAGGTGACCCATGGAACCGACGACGAACGATCCCGAGCTGGTGGCGCGGCAATACGCCTCGCAGGAACGGCTCAACCTCCGCATCGCCACCCACGAGCGCTACACCGTCCCGGCGGTCGATTTCACCGGCTGGGTGCTCGATCGGCATCCCT
>JBFGLK010000349.1:0-4482 GCA_041576195.1 Promineifilaceae bacterium (SeqCode) | reverse complement strand
GGCCGCCGGCCTCGCCGAGCACTTCGACATCGACCCCACCCTGGTCCGCCTGCTCTTCGTGCTCACCTCCCTGGCCGGCGGCCCGGGCCTGCTCGCCTACATCATCCTCTGGATCGTGATGCCCGAGGCCTGATCTCAGAGACCCCGCAGTTCTGTCAGAACTGCGGGGTCTACAAATCCACCGGCGGCGTGACCGGCACGTACGGCATGGCGAAGAAGCCTCGCACCGGCCGCTTGGTCCGGTCGCCCACCCGCTGCACCCCTGCCAGGCCGAACGTCGTGACCACCCGCGCCGGCGGGCCGGACAGGAAGTGGTTGCCTACCGCTACCCGCTCGCAGCGAACGACCACGTCGTCGCGGCGCGGGTGATTGGGATCGTAGATCCGCACCTCCACACGGCCGCCAGGCTGCTCCTCGTAGCCGATGGCCAATACCTGGTGGTTTTCCCAGATCTTTAGCGTGTCCTGCGCGCTGACATAGACCAGACCGATGGGGACCGGGTTGCCGTCGTCCAGGCTGGCCCGGATCTTCTCGAACTCGTCGTGCGTCCGCTTATGCGTGCCCTGCGCCGTGCCGTCGGGCAACATCATCCAGCGGGCAAAGCGCACGACCTGCTCACCAAAGGCGCCCAGGCTGTCGTTCTGGCGCCGGTAGATGTACTGGTGTAGCGGCGTGGCCCGCCGGGGCGCCCGCGCCTCGCCCGGGATCGCGCGGCCCGCCAGGGCGAAGTCGACCGACGAGGCCACCATCCCGCCACACAGGCCGTAGAACTGGTTCACCGCCGGGATGTCCGGGATCGACGGGATGGAAAACGGGATGAAGTAGCCGGGAAAGCGGTTGACGAACGGGTAGCCGTGCGTCGAGGGGCGGAAGGCGACCGGGGGCAGCTCCGGCAGGCGAAAGTCGCGCCGGAACGGCCCAAGGCCGCTCGTGTGCCGGCGCGGCCTGCCGGCAAACTCATAGCGAAACTCCAGATAGGGCTGATACAGGTCCGTCAGATCAGGCCGGCCCGACCGCAACGAAGCCAGCGACCAGTCGAAGACGGGGTTGCGCCGCTCGCCCCCCTCCAGCACGTCCAGATATTTGGACGGGGCAAAGCGCACCGTGAAGGCGCCGTCCGCATCCGAAACCCCCGCCTCGACCGTCAGGTCGTCGTCCCCCTTGCCCGGCGCGTCACGGTCGAAGACGCGCACCTGCACGCCCAAAACCGGTTGCCCATGGGCATAGAGCACCCGACCACGAAGCTCCACCGTCATGCGACACCTCCTACGGCATCTTCACCGCCGGATCAGACGAAGCCCGCCCATTCTAACACAGCCATCCCCGCCCCCGACCGATCTCCCCGCCCACAAGGCGAGCGAGTCCACCGTCGGCACAAGATTCGAACCAGATCCTAACCAAGTAGTGGGGATATCCGATTGCTCTGACCTCGCGAAGTTGCTATGATGGCCCGATGACCGGTACCAAGGTACTGGATGGCGCCCCGTGTCTGGCGTGGCGGGTGGAGAGCCGTGAGAACGGCCGTCCACGGCGAAGCGACCTCGTGCCCCTCGGACCATGCACGGCACCAGAGAAAGGAGAACCAACGTGCTGACCCAAATCCCTTCTGTGACACGACTTCGTTTCTGGGGCGCGGTGATCCTGGCCGTCGCCCTGACCCTGATCGGCGGCCTGGGCCTGCCGGCACCGACCGCCTACGCCCAGGCCGGCTGCCAGGGATCGCCGGTGACCGTGGGAAACGACACCGCCTATTACGTGCAGGTCACGTACGACTACCCGGTGGCCGGTCAGTCGACCTGGTACTACTGCGTCGAGTCGGGCGCCGCGCCCAACATCAGCCACACGACCTTCGCCCTGAGCCTGGGCTGTCTGACGCTGCCGGATGGCGAGAACAGCGCCGGCACCTGGGGACCGCTGACCACCGATCTGAACCCCGGAGACGGTAGCCCGGCGATCGGCACCGACCCCACCACCGGCCTGACCGGCCTCAAGTTCGACGAGGAGATCGACGCCGGCGAGACCCGCAACTACTACTTCACCGTCGACGGCAACTACGCCCCCGACCTGATCACGGTGGCCACGAAAGCGGGCCCGGGCGGCGCCTTTGACACCGCTCTGATCACCGGCCCCAGCATCAGCTGCGCGGAAGAGGCCGACTTCGGCGACCTGCCCGGCGGCGCGCCCGCGCCGGTCGATTACGGGAAGACGCTGCTGGCGAACAACGGCGCCCGCCACTACTTCCTGACCGGCGGCGACGTCTGGCTGGGGACGGTGCGCGATGCCGAAAACGACGGCCAGCCTGACCCCATCGCCCTGGGCGACGACTTCAACGGCAGCGACGACGAGGACGGCGCCTTCGTGGTCGGCAATTGGACGACCGGGGCCGCCTCGCTGGACGTGGTCGCCACCGGCGCCGGCTGCGTGTCCGCCTGGCTCGACTGGTGGAACGGCGCCACCACCTACGGGCCGGATGGCGACTTCATGGACGCCGGTGAGGCCATCATCAGCAACCAGCCCGTCTCTGCCGGCACCAACAACTTCAACTTCGCCCTGGCCCCCGGCGCCGTGAACGGCCAGACGCTCTACGCCCGCCTCCGCATCGTGCCGCGGGACAACGGCGCCTGCACGCCGAACACCGCGCTCACCCTGGACGGCTCGGCGCGCGGCGGGGAGGTCGAGGACTATGCCTGGTCCTGGTCCCCGACGGCGATCCACCTCCAGGCGACGGGCACGGCGCCGGCCGGCGCCGGCCCTCTGTGGCTCCTGGCGGGCGCGCTAGGCCTTGGCCTGGCCAGCCTCCTCGCCCTGCGACGGCGTCCCGGCTAGCCGCCGGCCTCCCGCCGACAGGCGACCCGCACGCGAAAGACCTCCCCGGGCCGGGGAGGTCTTTTTGTCCTAACCGTTTTCCAACCATGCCTTAACCCGAGCCGTAACAGGACCCAGGTACTATGAAGCTGACGGGACCAGTACCAGAGTCCTACGCGCCCCGGGGCGCGCTCGACAATCAACGGGGGCAAAGGAGCCCATTACCCGACGGAAGATAACATGAACACGACAACGCAAACCGGACGAATCAGGAAACATTGGGGCTGGCTGGCGCTTCTGGCGCTGGCGGCATGGCTCGGGCCGTGGGCGGTCGCGCCGGCCGCGGCCAGCGGGGACTGCCAGGGCACGCCGATCGCCCTGGGCCACCACACGGTTTACTTCGTGGAGGCGCGCGCCGACTTCCCGACCGCCGGGCAGTCGACATGGTACTACTGCGTCGAGTCGGGCGGCCCGCCGGCGATCAGCCACGTCGACCTCGCGCTCGGCCTGGACTGCCTGGACGTCCTGCCGACCGAGCAGGATGCCGGCACCTGGGGCCCCGGGCTGGATGACCTTCACCCGGGCGACGGCGATCCCGTAATCGGGACCGATCCACATAGTGGCATCACCGGCATCAAGTTTGACGAGGAGTTCGACGACGTCGAGAGCCGTAACTATTACTTCACGCTGTCCGGCAACGTCGCCGTGGACCTGATCCCCACCGCCATCAAGGCCAGCGGCTACATCTACACCAGCGCCGTGCCCGGCCCCTCGGCCACCTGCAGCGAGGGCGCCGACTACGGCGACCTGCCGGACGCCGTCCCCGCCCCCGTCAGCTACGGCAACACCGTGCTGTTGGACAACGGCGCCCGCCACTACTTCCTCAGCGACGGCGACGTCTGGCTCGGCCTCGAGCGCGACGCCGATGACGACGGCCAGCCCGACTTCCTGGCCCTGGGCGACGACTTCGCCGATGGCAGCGACGACGAGGACGGCGTGGTCGTCCTCGGCGATTGGAAGACCGGCAGCGCCGTCATCTCGGTCACGGCCAGCGGCGACGGGTGCGTCTCCGGCTGGCTGGACTGGTGGGACGGTGCCGGCAACTACGGGTCAGACGGCGACTTCGCCGACGGCGGCGAACAGGTTGTGGCCAATCAGCCGGTGATCGCGGGCGACAACATCTTCGACTTCACCCTGGACGCCGGCGCCGTCAACGGCCAGACGCTCTACGCCCGCTTCCGCATCGTGCCGCGCGACAACGGCGCCTGCACCGCCGATACCGCGCTGGCGATCGAGGGCAGCGCCCGCGGCGGCGAGGTCGAGGACTATGCCTGGTCCTGGTCGCCCACCGCGATCCAGTTGCAGGCGGCCGGCCCGGCGGCGACACCCACGGCTCCGCCATGGCTGGCCCTGGCCGTGTTCCTCGGCCTGAGCGCCGCCAGCATGGCCGCGCTCCGACTGCGCCGCCGACTGGCCTGAGGCGGCGGAGGGCCACCTCAGCAAACGGGGCAGCGCCGGGCCCCGGGCCAGGCCCCGGCCCGGTGGGACCGCCAGCCCCCGCCAGGCTCTCGCCCCTCAGGGGCCCGGCAGCGCTTGCCGTCGCCGCCGCGCCACCCGCGGGCGAGACAATGAGAAACCCCCCGGGATGATGAATCCCGGGGGGTTTCCCTTTCTGTC
>JBFGLK010000348.1:0-4485 GCA_041576195.1 Promineifilaceae bacterium (SeqCode) | reverse complement strand
TGAGCACGACCGCCGGCCTCGCCCTCAGCGTCGCCCTGGCCCGGCGATCCACCTCCGCCTGGCTGCGCTGGGCCTTGATCACGGCCTATGGCCTGCTCCTGACCACCATCGCCCTGGCCGACCTCTGGCCGCCGCTCCGCGTGCTGGCGCAGGGGTGGGAGCCGTACGCGCGGTTCAACCGGGCCCAGGTCGCCCTCTTTCTCGACCGCTGGGCCGGCTGGCTGCGCGCGGTGAGCGCCGGGGAAAGCAGCCGCGAGACCGTCGTCTTCGCCTTCGGGCTGGGCCTGCTGGCCTGGCTGCTCGCCGCCTACGTGGGCTGGAGCGCCTTCCACCGCCGCCGCCCGCTGGCGGGGCTTAGCGCCGCCGGCGTGGCCCTGGCGGTGAACATCTACTACGCGGGCGTCGCCCAGTGGACGGCCGTGCTCTTCGTGCCGCTGACTGCCATGGCGGCCGCGGCGCTGAACGTCGCCACCCTGCACGAGGAGTGGGAACGGGACGAGGTGAGCTACCCGGAGCAGGTGCGCTGGGATGCCCTGATCGCGGCCGGCATCGTGGCCATGGTCCTGGTCGTCCTGGCCTTCGTCCTGCCGGCCATCGACGTCCGAGCGCTGTCGCAACGCTTCCTGGCCCAGCCCACCGTCCAGGAGGTCGAAGCGGCCATGGAGCGCGCCTTCGCCGGCGTGCGCCCGCCTCGCCAGCGGCCGGGCGTCGCCGGGCGCGGCGTGCTGCCCAACGACTTCCTCCTGGGTAACGCGCCCGAACTGGCGGAGACGATCATCTTCACCGCCACCGTCAGCCCGGCCCCGCCCACCGGCGTCCACTGGCGCGGGCTCAGCTACGACGTCTACAACGGCCGCGGTTGGGAGACATCGCCCGTGCGGCAGGAGCGCCTGGCCCCGGGCATTCCTCTGCCCCTGTCGCCGCTCAGCGACACCCGCCCGCTCACCCAGACTGTCTGGCCAGGGGCGGGCACGGGCCCGCGCCGCTACACGCTTGGCCTGCCCGCCTGGTTCGACGAGCCGACCGAGCTCTTCTGGCGCGGCACGGCGGATCTGGTCCGGGTCGACGGCATTGGCGAGACGCGTTACCGGGCGGGGTCGCGCCTGAGCGTCGCCGGCCCGACGGCGCTGGCCGCCGCGGACCCGGCGGCGATTCCGTCGGTCATTCTTGGTCGCTATACGCAATTGCCGGCGGGCGTGCCGGGGCGCGTGCGGGACCTGGCCGCCGAGATCGCGGCGCCGCACCCCACCGCCTACGCGCAGGCCCAAGCCATCGAGACGTTCCTGCGCCAATACCCCTATTCGCTCGAAGTGCCCCTGCCGCCCGCCGGCCGCGACCCCATCGACTTCTTCCTCTTCGACCTGCAAGAAGGGTATTGCGATTACTACGCCTCCGCCATGGTCGTGCTGGCCCGCAGCGCCGGCCTGCCGGCACGGCTGGCCACCGGCTTCCTGCCGCAACCGCCCGACGCCGCCGGGGTCCAGACCGTCGCCCAGCTCAACGCCCACTCCTGGGCGGAGATCTACCTGGCCGGCTACGGCTGGATCGAGTTCGAGCCAACCGCGCCCTTCGCCAGCGGGCAACAAGACGCCCCCATACCCACGGGCGGCGACGCCCCGCCAGCGTTCGCCGGGGTGCCCGAGCCGGGCCCGCCACCGCCGATCCCGGCGCCCGCGCCGGCCGGCCCCGGGCCCTGGACGGCGCTCGCCGGCGCCGGGCTGGCGCTCGGGGCCGCTCTCAGCTTCTGGCTGTGGCGGCGCCGCCGCCCGGACGGGGACGCCCTGGAGCGAGCCTATGCCGGCATGCAGCGGGCCGCCAGTCGCCTCGGCGTGCCCGTCCGCGCCAGCCAGACCCCGGCCGAATTCGACGCCGCCCTGGCGGCCCGGCTGGCCGCCTGGCAGGGCGAGGCCCGGCCCGCCGCCTGGGCCGCCGCCGCCCGGGAAGGGAGCCGGCGCCTGGCCGAGCTGTTCGCCCGACGCCGCTACGCGCCCCCGGCGGCCCGCCCGGATACCGGCGGCGAGGAGGTAGCCGCCGCCTGGCGCGCCATCCGGGGCCCCCTCTGGCTTCTCCAGCTCCACACCCGCCTGAGGTTTTTGCCCGGCCGGCGACGCCCGCCGGAGGCCGGAGCCTGAGGCCCGGTTCGCCGCCCGGCGGAAACCGTTATAATAAGCCCTCACGCGGAGGAGTGCTGTGTCGGAGTTTCTGCAATTCGCCCTCGCCATCTGTGTCATCATCGTCGCCGCCAAGGTCGGGGGATATGTGAGCCTGCGCCTCGGCCAGCCCTCCGTCCTGGGCGAGCTGGCGGCCGGCCTCATTCTCGGGCCGAGCCTGCTCAACGTCTTCAACTGGTCCTTCTTCACCGACGAACACCTGGGCGTGACCATCACGCACCTGGGCGAGCTGGGCGTCATCTGGCTCATGTTCGTCGCCGGCCTGGAGCTGGACGTGCGCGAGTTGCTGCGTTCCACCGGGGTGGCGGCGCTCGCCGGCGCGCTCGGCGTCGTCGTCCCCCTGCTCCTGGGCACCGGCGTCGCACTTTGGGGCGGACTGGGGGTCGAGCCGCCCATCTTCGTCGGCCTGATCCTGTCGGCCACCAGCGTCAGCATCTCCGCCCAGACGTTGATCGAGCTCCGCGTGCTGCGCAGCCGCGTTGGCCTGGCCCTGCTGGGGGCCGCCGTCTTCGACGACATCCTGGTCATCCTCTTCCTCTCGTTCTTCGTGGCCATCGCCGTGAGTGGATCCGGCGCCAGTCTGCTCGGGTTGGGCGTCATCCTGCTACGCATGATCGCCTTCCTGGTCGGGGCCCTGGCCGTCGGCGCCTTCGTGTTGCCGCGGCTGACGCTGCGCGTCGCCCGCTTGCCGATCAGCCAGGGGGTCATCGCCTTCGTCGTCGTCGTCAGTCTCGCCTACGCCCTGGCCGCCGAGCTGCTGGGTGGCATGGCCGCCATCACCGGCGCCTTCCTGGCCGGCCTCATGCTGGCCACTACGCCAGTGAAGGAGGAGATCGAGCAAGGGATGGCCACCCTCGCCTACGGTTTCTTCGTGCCCATCTTCCTGGTAAACATCGGTCTGGAGACCGACGTGCTCTCATTGGAAAGCGGCGAGCTGTTGTTCACGGCCGGCATCACGCTCGTGGCCGTGGCCGGCAAAGTCCTCGGCAGCGGGCTCGGCGCGTCGCTGGGCGGCTTCGGCCGGCGGGAGTCGCTCCAGCTGGGTATCGGCATGGTCTCCCGCGGCGAGGTCGGCCTCATCGTCGCCTCCGTCGGCCTGCTGGAGGGCCTGATCACCACCGAAATATTCTCGTCTGTCGTCGTCATGGTCATCGTCACGACGCTGGTCACGCCACCGCTGCTGCGCCTGTCCTTCACCTTTCGGCCCAAGGCACAGCCGGCCCCGGCATCGCGGGCCAACGAGTGAGCGGCCGCCGACCGCGCACCCAAGGAGGTGTCCCATGTACCTGGTAGTTTGCGTGCTCTCGGCCATCGAGAAGTGCCCGGACGTGCTGGACGCCTGGGAGGCGGCGGGCGTGGCCGGCATCACCATCCTGGAGAGCACCGGGCTGGGCCAGATTCGGCGCGAGCGGGGCGTCCGCGACGACCTGCCGCTGATGCCCAGCCTCATCCAGCTCTTTCGCGGCCAGGAGGTGCGCCATCGCACCTTCTTTTCTCTGGTCCACGACGAGGCCATGGTCGACCGCCTGATCGAGGCGACCCAGGCCATCGTGGGCGACCTGAATCAGCCGGACAACGGCATCATCTTCGTCCTGCCCGTGTCGCGCGCCGAGGGGTTGCGGCGCCCGGCGGAATAGCGTCGCGTGGCTATGCCGCCCTTCGATCAACAGGTGACCTTCCTGGCCACGCGCGACCTGGAGGCGACAGCCCACTTCTACGAGACGGTCCTCGGCCTGCCGCTGGCGCTCGACCAGGGCAGCTGCCGCATCTATCGGGTGAGCGCCGACGGCTTTATCGGCTTCTGCCAGCGCGAGACGGCGCCCGATCCCCCCGAAGGGATCATCGTCACTCTGGTCAGCCAGGATGTCGACGGGTGGTATCGGCGGCTCCGGGAGCGGGGCATTACCTTCGAAAAGCCCCCCGCGCATAACCCGACCTACCGCATTTATCACTGTTTCCTGCGCGATCCCAACGGTTATCTGCTGGAGATCCAGACCTTTCTCGACCCGGCCTGGCCGGCATCCACTGGCTGAACCGCGCATGCCCCTGACGCATATCCGCCACTTTCGGGTCCGTTTCTACGAGTGCGACCCCTACGGCCACCTGAACCACGCTACCTATTTGCGCTTCATGCAGGAGGCGGCGTTCACGGCGTCAGCCGAGGCCGGCTATGATCTGGTCTGGTATGAGGAAGTGGGGCAGCAGTGGCTGATCCGGGAGACGGAGATCACCTACCGACAGCCGGTGACCAACGGGCAGACGGTGGCCGTGCGCACCTGGGTGGAGGACTTCCGCCGGGTGCGATCGCGGCGGC
>JBFGLK010000347.1:0-4507 GCA_041576195.1 Promineifilaceae bacterium (SeqCode) | reverse complement strand
TGCCGCCGGACGTCGACCTCAGCGAGGTACCGGGCGAGGCGATCGAGCTGCCGGCCATCTGCCGGGTCGACCCGACGCGCTGCGGCAGCCTGTTGAACGAAAGCCCGACCGAGCTCGGACCCGAACAAAGCCTGGTGCCCTATAGTCAGGTGTTCAGCGACTATCGCGACGCGGCCTACGAGGCCCTGGAAGCCGACTACATCCCCCTGGGCCTGAAGTCGCTCGTCCGCGACTATTTCAGCTCCTTGGAACCCTAGCCCCAGACCGAGGTATGCACGCGTATGAGCCAGCCCATTCCCGAGAACCCAGAGCTGTCGGTCGATGACTTTCGTCAGACGGCCGCAGCCATCGAGCAGCAGGTCGCCCGGGTCATCGTCGGCCAGCGGTCCGTCGTCCGCCATGTGCTCATCGCCATCCTGGCGGGCGGACACGCGCTCCTGGAAGGCGTGCCCGGCCTGGGCAAGACGATGCTCATTCGCACCCTGGCGGACGCATTATCCCTCCAGTTTGCCCGCGTTCAATTCACGCCCGATTTGATGCCGGCAGACATCACCGGCACCGACGTCATGGAGGAGACGGGCGATGGGCAGCGGCGCTTTCGCTTCCAGCCAGGCCCGGTCTTCGCCAATCTGATCCTGGCCGACGAGATCAACCGGGCCACGCCCAAGACCCAGTCCGCCCTGCTGGAAGCGATGCAGGAGCGCACGGTCACCGTGGCCGATCACACCTACGAGCTGCCGGCACCGTTCTTCGTCCTGGCCACGCAGAATCCGCTGGAAATGGAAGGCACCTATCCGCTGCCCGAAGCGCAGCTCGATCGCTTCCTTTTCAAAGTAGACGTCCCCTTCCCGTCCGCGGACGATCTCGGCGAAATTCTGTCCCGCACTACGGGAAGGGAGTTGCCTCGCGCGGAGATGGCCGCCGACGGCCCGCGCATCGTGGCCATGCAACGGCTGGCCCGCCAGGTGCCCGTGGCCAGCCATGTCAACCACTACGTCAGTCGGCTGATCATCGCCACGCATCCGGGCCACAGCCCGGCGGCGCTCGTCAATCGCTATGTGCGCTACGGCGCCAGCCCACGTGGCGGTCAGGCGATGCTTCTGGGCGCCAAGATCACGGCCTTGCTCGCCGGGCGTTACAACGTCAGCTTCGACGACGTCGCCGCCGTGGCGCCATCGGCCCTCCGGCACCGGCTGCTCCTCAACTTCGAGGGCCAGGCGGAGGCGATCGCGCCAGACCAGATCGTTGCCGCGCTTCTGGACACCGTGCCGCGCGAAGAGGCCACAGCGCGCACCCCACTAGGCGCTGGCGGGAGTGGACGCTCATGAGCGCTTCCGACGCCTTACTCGCCTTCCTTTCCTACCCCAGCGCGGACGCGCTCTGGTCGTTGCGCGAGGCGCTCCTCGCCGGCAACCCACCACACCACCGGGCGCTTCAACATCTGGACGCCGCCTTTCACTTCCTGAACCGGCTCGAGGCCAGCGCCACGGCCAAGCAGTACAGCCACTTCGCGTCCCTCCTCGACGTGGGCGCTATAGGGGGCGTCGCCCTCCAGAACTTGCTGGAGACTCCGCAAACGGGCGACTGGTGGTGGCGCGCCGGGCTGGGAGCCGTCGGGGAGAGCCTGATGGTGGTGGCAGCGCGGCAATACGTTAAGGCCTGGGACGTGGAGCTACGCGCGGAGTTCGCCGCGGCTGCCTGGTATCTGTCTGGAGCGTATTGGGAGCTCTCGCGGACGCTTCAGCCGGACGTGGACGGCAAAGATCGGGCGCGGCTGGTCCAACGACTGATCGGGCCACTGCGCCAGCAAGAGCGAACGGCCACCGAGCGCGCGGCCCTGGCCACCCGTCTCTTTCAGATGCTGCTCCTGGCCAGCCTTGTCTGGGTCGCTCGCGAGTCCTGAATCGATGCGTCCATTTGACGAGGCCACGATGCGGCGGCTGGAGCAACTCAGCCTGGTGGCAAACCGAGTGCGGGCCGGGGCAATCAAAGGCGACCGGCGCAGCACCAAGCGGGGCAGCTCTCAGGAATTCGCGGACTACCGCGACTACTCACGCGGGGACGACCTGCGGCGGCTGGATTGGAATGTTTACGCCAGGCTCGAACGCCCGTTCATCAAGCTCTTTGAGGAAGAAGAGGACCTGGCGGTCCACCTCATCGTCGACGGCAGCGCCAGCATGCGCTGGCCCGAGTCCGACGATCTGGAGAAGCACGCCTATGCGCTGCGCCTCGTCGCCGCGCTGGGCACCATCGCGCTAAGCGGCGGCGATCAGCTGACGGCGCTCTTGCTGGAAGCGGGCGAGGACCGGATCTGGGGGCCGTTTCGTGGCGGACATCACGCCTTGCGCCTTTTCGAGTTCCTGGGTAGCGCCCGCTGCGACGGCGTCACCGATCTGAATGGTCCGCTCAGCCGCTACGCGTCTCGGGGCCGACGCCCCGGGTTGGCGGTACTGGTCAGCGACTTGCTGGCCCCGGACGGCTATCAGGGCGGCGTGGGCACCCTGCTCAACCGCGGCTTCGAGGTCGCCCTGATCCATCTCCTCAGCCCGGATGAGATCGACCCGCCACTGGCCGGGGACGTGCGTCTCGTCGACGTGGAGACTGGCGCCGAGGAGGAGCTGACGCTCGATGCCGGCACCGCCGGCCACTACCGGCGGCGTCTGGCCGACTGGCAAGGGGAAATCGCCACCTACTGCCGCGCCCGAGAGGTGCACTACGTCCCGGTCGTCACCTCGCACCCGTGGGACCGCCTGGTCCTGCAGACGTTGCGTGCCGGCGCCCTTCTCAAGTAGCCAATGGCCTTTCTGTCGCCGCTAGCCCTGTTCCTCGCCCTCCTCGCGGCGCCCCTTGTGCTGCTCTACATGCTGCGGCTACGGCGCCGACCTGTCACGGTGAGCTCGACCCTGTTATGGCAGCGGCTGCTGCGCGATCGGGAGGCCAACGCGCCCTGGCAGCGGCTCCGGAGACAGCTGCTCCTCTTCTTACAGCTGCTCATCCTGCTCGCCCTGGTCTTCGCCCTGGCCCGACCCTTCTTCCCGGTGCCGGCGCTGGTCAGCGGCAACCTGGTCGTGCTGGTGGATGGCTCGGCCTCAATGCGGGCGACAGACGCGAGCCCAACGCGCTTCGTCGCAGCCCAACAGGCGGTTGACAGGCTGATCGGTCGCCTCAGTGGCGGCGACCAGATGACGCTCATCCTCGCCGGCGCGCGTCCCGAGGTGCTGGCCGCTGCCACCAATGACCGGGGCCTGTTGTCCCGGGCGCTGGCCGAGGCCAGTCCGGGGTATGGCGAGGCCGACTGGGCCGGCGCTCTCGCCCTGGCCGCCGGAGCCGCGCAGGGCTTTCGTGAGGCGCGCGTGGTCGTCCTCTCCGACGGCGGCCTGCCGGCAGGCTTGCCGCCGCTGCCCGTCGAGGTCATGTACATCCCCATCGGCGAGCGGGACGAAAACCTGGCCATCTCGGCCCTCGCCACGCGTCAGACGGCAACCGGAACCGAGCTCTTCGCCCGCGTGTCCAACTACGGGACGGCGCCGCAAACTGCGCTGTTCTCCTTGCGGCTGGACGACGCGCTGTTCGACTCACGCCGGCTGCAGGTGCCGGCCAACGGCGCATCCCATCTGACCTGGACGCTGCCACCGGACGCCGGCGCGATCCGGGCGTCGCTCGGCGAGCTAGAGGCCGACTTCCTGGCCGAGGACAACGTCGCCTGGGCCATATCCGGCAGCGGCGTGCAACGGCGGGCGCTACTCGTCACCGCCGGCAACCTGTTCCTGGAGCAGGCCTTCGCCGTCCTCCCGGGCATCGCGGCGTTCAAGTCCGATCCGGGCATTCCGCTGGCGGCCGAGGAGGCTTTTGACCTACTCGTCTTCGACAGCGTGTCTCCGCCAGCGCCATTGCCCGCCGGGGACTTGCTACTGGTGAATCCGCCCACGAGCGTGCCGGACTTGCTCGAGGTTGGCGGGACATTTACCAATACGTTCGTGCTCCAGGTCGATGATAGCCCGCTGCTGCAGTATGTGGATTGGAGCCGGGTGAGCGTCCGCGAGGCGCGGCGCGTTGTCGCCCCGTGGGCACGAACGCTCGTCGCCGGCGAAGGCGGGCCGTTGCTCTTGGCCGGGGCCACCGGCGGCCGGCGCGTGGCCGTGCTAACGTTCGCCGTCCGTGACTCCGACCTGCCGCTTCAGGTCGCCTTCCCCATCTTGCTCGCCAACCTGACCGACTTCCTCGTGCCCGGTCAGGCAGCGCAGGTCGACGGCTCACTCGCCTCACTGACGCCCGTGCCGCTCATCCCGCCTGCCGGCACGATCGCCGTCGCCGTCACCCGACCGGACGGCACGGTGTGGCGCGCGGCCGTCGGATCCGAGCCGGTCGTCTTCACAGACACCGCGCTGCCTGGACCCTATGCCATCACGGCGGAGGACGCAACCGGCGTGCGCCCGGCGGGCGGCTTCGCCGTCAACCTGTTCGCGCCCGCTGAGTCGCGCCTGGCGCCCGCCGCGGCGCTGGCGCT
>JBFGLK010000346.1:0-4513 GCA_041576195.1 Promineifilaceae bacterium (SeqCode) | reverse complement strand
GCTGCTCGGCGATCGTCTCCGCCAGCTTGCTGATCCCGGTCAGCGTCACCACCACCCGGGGCTGCGTCTGCCGGATCTGCGCAAGCAGCTCCGCCGGCCCGGCGTCGGGCGTCGGCAGCACGACCACGCCCCCGATCTTGAGCGCGCCATAGTATGCGACGATGAGCTGCGGCATGTTGGGCAGGGCGATCATCACCCGATCGCCCGGCGCCACCCCCAGCCCGTGCAGCACGTGGGCAAACTGGTTCACACGCTCGTTGAGCTGCTGATAGGTCTGGCGATGGCCATAGAACACCGTGGCCGTCTGCCGCGGATACCAGGCCGCCGCGCTCTCCAGGAAGGTGGTCAGCGGCCGGCGAGGCACCGGCACGGTCAGCGGCGTCTCCTTGCTATAGTGGCGCAGCCACGGCCGGCCGCGCCACGGATCGTCCCCGGCTGCCGACTGGCGCCAACTGGCGACGTTCTCGCCGGCCACGAACCGCTCGATGGCCCGGTTCACCGCCTGGTAGCGCTCCAGCTGCACCTTGTGCTTCGAGGCGCCGACGTCGTAGATTTCGGCGTTGGGGATCATCTTGCCGACGTCCTCGAACACCTCCCGCGGGAAGTAGCGGTCACGGGCCCCGGTGATGACCAGCGTGGGCGTGGTGATGTTGCGCAGCAGGTTCCACCCCTGCCAGAGGCGCATGTTGTTGACGGCCATGCGCTTCATGACGTGCAGCTCGGCGTCCCAGCGCGGCCGGTAGCGCCACAGCGGCCGCAGGAGCTCCACCGGGATGGTGCGCAGCAGGGCGGCCACGAACCGGGGCAGCGGGTATTCGCCGGCGGTGGCGATGAGCACCAGGCGCGACAGCCGCTCCGGGTGGGCGTTGGCGTACTCCACGGCGATTGAGCCGCCGAACGAGTGGGCCACCAGGACGAACCGCTCCGGGAAATGCAGCCGGGTGACGATGGTGTGCAGGTCGGCGACCAGCTCGTCCATCGTGTAGCGGGTGAACGGGGCGTCGCTCTGGCCGTGGCCGCGCAGGTCCGGGGCCACCACCCGGTAGTCGCGCACGAAGTGGTTGATCTGGCGCTCCCACGACTCGAGGATGCCGGCATACCCGTGCAAGAACAGAATCGTGTCCCGCGCCCCCTCCGGCCAGATGTCCACCACGCTCAGATGGGCGCCGGACACGCCCGGAATGGGCACGCGGACCCGGTACAGATCGAAGTCGAGCTGGATGTCCTGCCGTTTTAAGCCGCGGAGTTTCTTTTTCATGCCGGCCTCACGCCCTGGAATGGCGCCCATGTTAACACAGGTTCCCCGCCGGCGGAACCACCCCGGCCACCCAACCACCAACCCACCCACCAGCCAACCGACACTTGACAAAAGACATTCTCCGATTATCATAGGTTGCAACTAACCTATACTACCGAGGTAATAATGTCTATCCAACACACCATCCTGGGCTTCCTCAGCTGGCAACCGCTCACCGGCTACGACCTGAAGAAGCGGATCGCCGCGTCGGAGACCCTCTACTGGTCCGGCAACAGCAATCAGATCTACCGGGCGCTGCTGGCGTTGCACGAGCAAGGCCTGGTGACCCGCGAGGTCGAACAGCAGGCGGACGCCCCGCCGCGCAAGATCTACGCCATCAACGAGGCCGGGTTGGCCGAGTTGCGCCGCTGGCTGCTGGCCGAGCCGGAGCTGCCTCAACTGCGCAACACGCTGCACGTCCGCCTCGCCTGGGCCCAGCCGCTGACCGATGGCGAGCTGGCCGCGCTCCTGGCCGCCTATGAAGATGAGCTGTCGGTGCGGGCCCGCATGCTGCGGGAGCGCCGCAAGCGGCAGGCGTGGGCGCCGCGGCGGTCGGCCCGCGAGACCCTGGTCTGGGACGCCCTGGAGAGCAACCGGATCGCCTACTATGAGCAGGAACTGGCCTGGGCGCGCGATCTGCGCCAGGCCATCGCCGCCGGCCAGGCGGCGGACGCCGGTGCCGCCGGCGCGGAGGAATCGACATGACCGCCCCCACGATCTACAAGACGCCCGCGGGCGAGCGGGCCGTGATGGCCCTCTACGACGAAGCCCTGACCCGCTGGCCGGTGCCCTGCGAAACCCGGACGCTGCCGGCACGCCACGGCGAGGCCTTCGCCATCATCAGCGGCCCCGCCTCCGCGCCGCCGCTCGTGCTCCTGCACGGTGCCGGCACCAACTCGACCATCTGGGCCGGCGACGTCGCCATCTACAGCCGCGACCGCCGCGTCGTCGCCGTCGACCTGCTGGGGGAGGCCGGGCGCAGCGCCCCCGCGCGCCCCGCCTGGGATGGCCCCGCCTACGCCGAGTGGCTGGACGACGTCCTCGCCGGCCTCGGGCTGGGCCGGGTCAGCCTGCTCGGCCTCTCCCAGGGCGGCTGGGCCGCGCTGAAATACGCCGTGGCCCGGCCGGAGGCGGTCGAAGCCCTGGTCCTCCTCTGCCCCGGCGGGGTGGTGCGCGACCACGCCTCCTTCCTGCCGCGGGCCATCTGGCTGTCGCTCTGGGGCCGCCGGGGCAACCGGCGCCTGGTGCGCCTGCTCTACGGCCGGCTGCCCGTGCCGGCAGGCGTCGAGGCGATCATCGCCGAGGTCTCGAGCCACTTCAAGCCCCGCATCGGCGTCCTGCCGCTCTTCACCGACCCCGAGCTGGCCCGCCTGACGATGCCGGTGCTCCTCATCGGCGGCACGCGCGACATCATCCGGGACAACGCGGCCATTGCCACGCGTCTGCACGCCCACCTGCCGCGGCTGTCGGCGCACCTCCTGCCCGGCGCGGGCCACGCCCTGCCAGACACGACCGGCCTCGTCACGGAGTTCCTGGCGTAGCAGGCTGCGCCTCTACTTGACGGCGCGCCCCCCTTGGTTATGATCGCCCTGGCTGGCGGCCCACTCCCTGGCCTCCAGCCCCCGATCCCCGCCCCAGGAGGAACCGATGACCAACGCATCTCAGGATCTCCAACGCATTCTCGACTCGGCGCAGCGCCTCGGCGTCGAGCTGGACGAGGAAGAAGCCATCCAGTGGCTGACCGCCATGGCCGCCACCCAGGCCCATGACGACATTGTCGTCGACGTGAAGACCGGTGTCTTCGGGCATCGCGTGTCCATGCTCGACTTCAGCCCGCAGGATCTCGCCTATTTCCGCCAGGTCGGCCGGCTCGTCGAGTTTGACAATGTTCCCGGCCAGGTCGAGACGGCGCTGGCGCTGTCCGGCTCGGCGGCCCAGTCCAAGATCCAGACCTATCCCGGCGACTGCGACTACTTCGAGCGCATCAACATCATTGCCGGCACGCGCGAGGAGGCGTGCGACATCCTGGCCCGCATCCTGCGCCAGAAGGCGCTCGACACCCTCCACGGCGTGACGCACCAGTTCATCGAGGCCAAGTTCGGCAACTACCCCTTCGACATGGTGCGCGGCGAGACCTTCTGCAAGAAAGGATCGCCCATCGCCTGGTCCGCCGCCGACATCCGGGCCGGCGCCATCGAGGGGACGACGCCCGACGGGGAGCCGGCCCGCTTCACCTGGGATGACGTCAAGGGCGAGCCCGGCTGGTGCAAGCTGGACTGGGTCGTGGCCGACACCGTGCGGGGCCAGCTGGCCAACGCCAGCAACATGCTCGACGTCACCTGGGAGGCGCCGGACGGCAGCATCACCCCGTTGGACGGCTACCTGGACTCCTACTTCCAGGAGGTCTATCTGGAGGCGGAGTCGGTGCCGATCTTCTCCAAGCTCGTGCGCCACATGTCGGCCAACGCGCTGGACGACTACATCGCCCAACTGGAGCACGAGGTCGAGAAGTACGTCGGCCGCTCGCCCAACTATGGGAAGGCGGCCAAGCGCATGTACAACATCTTCCGCCTGACGGGCCGCTATGAAGAGGCCGCCTTCATCCGCGAGCTATTCGACGAGCCGGAGGCGCTCCTCTACCAGGGGCGGGCGCTGGCCCGGACCATCGAAGAGGCCGTGACGCCCGGCAGCCAGATCCCGTTGAAGAGCGTGCTCAGCCAGATGGACGACCTGATCATCGCCGTCGTCCGCGTGTTGGAGGGGGAGAAGGAAGAGGCTGTTGTTCGCCAGCTGCTGCGCCTGCGCGACGCCCTCACGCGCCAGGAGGCCAGCGGCGAGCTGTCCCCGGCGGTCGAGGCCGCACAGGCGGAGCTGAACAACCTGGTCAACAACCTCTTCTACCGCCGCCTCACCGGCGTGCCGACCATCAAGGATTACATGGACCAGTTCACCTCACCGGCCTGAGGCCACACCTCCGGGGAATCTCCCCGGAGGCCCCCCCGAAAGACCGTACATCTGCCTATGGCGGCCGGGCACCGCGACAGGCTACCCTTTGCCTGTAGCGTCGTCAGTTTCTGCCCCCGCCACGCACCCAACGCAACCCACCGCGACCAGCGGGGTGCCGATGGATACCCGCCCGCCGCCGTAGGGGCGCAATACATTGCGCCCCCAATACATGGCGCCCATGACACACCCATGACCCCACGCCCGTGGCCT
>JBFGLK010000345.1:0-4515 GCA_041576195.1 Promineifilaceae bacterium (SeqCode) | reverse complement strand
TGGTCACCAGCAGGTGGAAGCGGTCGGCCTCGGGCAAGTCTACCGGTCGAACCTCCGGTGGTCGCCCCCCCAGCGTGGCTCTCGCTGTAGCGGCCGCGTCAAGCTCCGCCCCCCTGTCCGCCCCCTTCATGGCCAGCGCCGTCCCCCCGACACGCACAAGTGGCAGAAGATACTCGGCGAGCACGGGCAGATAGGCCACGCTCCGGGCCAGGGCCCAATCGTACCGCTCGCGATGGGCCGGATCCCGCCCCACGTCCTCGGCACGGGCGGCCAGGACGGTGACCTCACTCAGGTCGAGCGCCTCGACGACGGCGGCCAGGAAGTCGGCTTTCTTGACCACGCTGTCGACCAGCGTCAGGCGCAACCCGGGGTTCGCGATCTTCAGCGGTAGGCCGGGAAAACCGGCCCCGGCGCCCACGTCGATCACGCTGGCCTGGCCCACGTCCCCCATGACCAGGAGGCAACTGAGCGAGTCGAGGAAGTGGCGCACCTGGATGCCCTCTGAGTCGGCGATGGCCGTCAGGTTCAGGCGCCGGTTCCAGGTCTCAAGGAGCTGCTGATAGCGCTCGAACCGCGCCAGCATATCCCCGGATAGCGCCAGGCCAAGCCGGCGCACCCCAGCATCCAGCCAGGGCATCGTCACTGGGCGCGCTCCAGTTCCTTCTCCAGCCAATTGACACGATAGGCGTCATATTGCTCGCCGCCGAAAGAGGCCGGAGCGTACTCCAGCCAAAGCTGCTGCATGACGTAGCGGGCTCGGCCATATCTCGGCGTCAGGGGCTCAATCCCGTCCTGAGCAAAGAAGCGGCGCTCGATCTCGCGATAGAGGGCCCAGCGCTCGTCCAGCGCGGCGCTCTGCGCTGCCTGACGTATTAGCTCGTCCACGTCGCCACAGGGCCGCCGCTGGCGGTTCTCGGTGCCGCGACAGTCCAGGACAGCGAACCAGTTCTCGGCATCGGGATAGTAGGAGGCCCAGCCGAGGTGCCAGACGTCGGGACGTTGCTGCTTGGTGTCGGCCAGGGTGTCGGCCAGCAGGGCGCCAAACTGAACCTGTTCAATGACGATTTGCTCTTCCTCGCAAAACAGCTCATCCACCCACATCTGGCGAATCAGCTCAGCCTGCTGCAGCTCGACGTCCAGCGTGCTGACCATGTAGCGAATCGGCGGCATTAGGCGGCAATCGCGATACGGGCCGGCTGCCATCTGCAGGCGGGCATAGTCGGGACTGAAGCCGGTGCCGACCTCGTCGCGCGGCGGCGCGCCTATGACGCCTTCGGGCGTCAGATGACGTAGCGGCACCCCGCGCCCGGAGAACACGTCCTCGACGACCAGCTCGCGATCGATCGCCGCTCCAAAGGCGCGCCGCAGCTCGGGGTGGCGAAAAACCTCGCTTTCGAAGTTGTAGGCCAAGTAGAACACCTCCTGGGAGACGACCAGTCGGTACCGGGGCGATAGCTCGGCTCGCACGACGCTCAGTTCGGCTGCCGGCACCGGGGCGAGGTCCAGCGCCTTTTCCTCCCACAGACGAAAAGCGGTGGCGGTATCGACGTGGTAGAGGTTGACCCGGTCGATGTTACCGGCAAACGGCAGCGGCCAAAACGGATTGCGCACCAGAATCGTCTGCCGGCCCATGATGCTATCCTGGCTAAGGACAAAGGGACCGCTCGTCATCACGTTGGCCGGACTATCCCAGTCATCCTCAAGCTCTGCCAGGAGCTCTGCCGGCACCAGGCGCAGCACAGCCAGTGTGGTCAGGGCCAGGAAGTGGTTGGCTGGCTCAACCAGCTGAAACTCGACAGTGAGGGCATCCACGGCGCGTACCTGCACCAGATCCAGGGGCGCTGCCACGGGATTGGCCGACCGGTTGACAGCCTGGCAGCCGGCGATGATGTAGAGCGTGAAGGCAAAGGGTGTGCCCGTCGCCGGATCGCAGGCCCGGCGCACAGAAAAGACCACATCCTCCGCCGTCACCTGCCGCACGCGCTCGATCTGACCGCTGCGCAAGGCGCGCACCCAGTAGATGTCGTCACGCAGATAGAAGGTCCATATCAGCCGATCCGGCCCGATGGTCCAACCCTGGGCCAAGGCCGGTTCGATCTGTCCAGTGGCGTTGTTCAGGCGAGTCAGACCAACGAACAGGTTCTGAACCAGGTCCGCCGCCGATTCGTCCGTTTGGCGCTGTGGGTCGAGGCGCGTCACCTCGTCCACCTGGATACTGAGGTCCAGAATGACCGGTTCGTCGGCCTCCGGACCAGGCGGCGGCAGGGCGGTGACGCGTGACTCGGCCGTGCGCTCGACTGCCTGAGTGATCACGAGCGTCCCCCCATCCACCGGCACGACCTCGGTGACGATCATGCTGTCCTCTTCGCCATTGCGGCACGCCAGCAGGGCCAGCAGTCCCATCGTGACCAGCGCCGCCTGCCCCATCTTCCGCTGGAATGTACGCGACAAAAAGCACCTCATTGCCTGCGCCGGCGACAACCGCGGTTGCCCTTGCCGCGCCGAAGAGACACGGACGAAGAGCAACGCCGGCAAGACCGTCAGACGGCCAACTTCGGGGCCATGCTACCGCACGGCGCAGACAATGACAAATCCGGGGAAAACAGAAGCATCCCGACCCTAAAACCGGGGCGAAATGCGCCGAAAATGAGGGAAGCCAACGACGAGGTGGCATCGCGCCGGCACTCGCTATATAGCGACCACCGCCGCGCGCGCCTCGCGCTCGATGCCGACCCAGAAGTGGTGCGGTGACACGTGCGCCACAGGCCGCACCTCCACCCGGTCAAGGCGACAACCCTCGGGCAGCAGCGCCTTATGCACCAGGCAAAGCTCCGGCGTCTTACCGAACCGGTCCTCATAGCGGGCGACGGCCTGGCGCACTTTCTCTTCCCACGGCCGGCCGCTATCGTCGAGCCACATCAATCCGGTGAACATCGCCAATCCTCCAGATAAGACGCCAGTCCATCCTGCCCATCAGACCTCAAAAGAGCACCTCAGCCGCATCCACCGGCGCCAGTTCTACCGGGGTGTCGTTGGCGGCTTCCGGTTGGGTCCGTCGGCTCGCCGCAACACGGCTACTCTCGCTGCGTTCCGGCGCCGCCATATGCGGCCGGCTGTGGACGGGCCGGGCGACCAGCGCCCCGGCGTAGCGAGTCTGTATCTGCCCCAGGCTCCAGGCCATCTCGGCCGTCGTATAAGCGGCCGCCTGAAAACGCGTGGCGGCGCCATCGACGACGGCCAGGAAGTCTCCGGCGCCCTGCAGGCGGCGCGCCGTCAGGGCCTCGCCGTCGTCGGCCGGATCCGCCGCGTATGCCTGGCGGCGATCCGCCAGGCGACCGAGAAGGCGGAGCGTGAAGCCGGCGCGCAAGATGTTGTCCAGGGCCGCCGGTTCCCGGCACGAAGCCAACAAATGAATGCCCGCTTCCGGCCCGCCCTGGGCCAGCGCCTGCAAGTCGGCCTTCACGGAGTCGGGAGCCCGCTCGAGGAGCGCGTCAAGGTCGTCCAGCGCCAGGACCAGTCGCGGCTGATGGTAGCCCTGCTCCTGGCGATAGATCATCTCCTCGCGCAGAAACGCCAATGCCGCCGCGACGTCGCCCGCGTCGCTCATGAACGGCGCCAACATGTGGGGAAGGTAATCGAACGGCTCCCAGGCCAGCGACCCCTGGCGACCGCGAGCTGCGGGCGCCTGCCCGACCAGGAGCTGCACCGTCGACGGGCGGTTGCCACCGGCCAGCGACAGCAACATTGAGCGCAGCAGGGTGGACTTGCCGGCACCGGCGTCTCCCGCGATAAGTGTGTGGCCAACGCCATCATCCGTCAGGCTCAGGACCACCGGCCGCTCGGCGTCGGCCAGCCCCAGGGCCATCGTCAGCGGAGGGAGATCAGCCAGCAGCTCCATCAGGCTGAGCAACGGCACGGGCAGTTCACCGCTGGACGGGCGCTGCGTCGGCTCCCAGGGCGGCAGCTCAAGCGACGGCGCTGGGGCCGGGCGAGCGGCCGCGTCCCGCCACGCCCAGACTCGACGGCCAAGCGGCAAGAGCCACGGCGCCCGAGCGATCAGGAACACCCCGAGCCGATCGAGCCCGCCGAGCAGCATCCGTTCCGCGATTCCGGCGCCCGAACTCAGCCGAAACGTCTCCGGTCCAACAACCCCTTCCCAGCGTTCTATCTTGTTCATCGCTCTGTCCACCCTCGTGATAGCACATCTGTTCTACTCCATTCTGACATAATAGAACAAATTTGCGCCGGCGTCAAGCAGATCTTGTGGCGCGATCTGCCGACGTCGCGTGGCTTGCCCGGGGCGCCTCCTCCGATATCGGCGAGTCGCCCTGCGGCGTCAATGCTAAACAGTTGGGTCGGGGGCCGGCGGCAGCGCCAGGGGCGGCGTACTCGCCGCCGCGGGGCGCGGGCGGCTGCGCTGTACCAGGTAGACGCCGGCCAGGACGATCAGCCCTCCGGCGATCTGGCCGGCGGTGATCTGCTCCCCGAGAAGAGGCACGGCCAGCAGGGCGGTCA
>JBFGLK010000344.1:0-4537 GCA_041576195.1 Promineifilaceae bacterium (SeqCode) | reverse complement strand
CGGTGCTCGTCAACCCGGACGCGACGGCGCTGGCGGCGGCCGAGGCCGCGCAAGCGCGCTGGCGCCGCACGCAGGCCGCGGCGCACGAGGCGGCCGCGGAGCCGGCCATCACGACGGATGGCCGCCGCATCGAGGTCGCGGCCAACATCGGCGGCCTGGCCGACGCGCGTCAGGCCCAGGCCGGGGGCGCTGAGGGGGTGGGCCTGCTGCGCACGGAGTTCCTTTTCCTGGACCGGCAGGAGGCGCCGACCGAAGACGAGCAAGTCGCCGTCTACCGGGACATCGCCCTGGCGATGGCCGGGCAGCCCGTCATCGTGCGCACGCTGGACATCGGCGGCGACAAACCGGTGCCCTACATCCAGGTGGCGCCAGAGGAGAATCCGTTCCTCGGCGAGCGGGGCATCCGTCTCTGCCTGGCCCGCCCGGAGCTGCTACGGCAACAATTGCGCGCCATCCTGCGCGCCGCGTCGGCCGGCCCATTGCGCATCATGTTTCCCATGGTGGCGGACGTTGGCGAGTGGCGGGCCGCGCGCGACATGGTCCAGGCGCTCCGGGCCGAGCTGGGGGCGCCGGCCGTCGAGCTGGGCATCATGGTCGAAGTCCCGTCGGCGGCGCTGGTGGCCGACGCCTTCGCCCCGGAGGTCGATTTCTTTTCCATCGGCACCAACGATCTGACGCAATACACGCTGGCCATGGACCGGATGCACCCCTCGCTGGCGGGGAAGTCGGATGGGCTGCACCCGGCCGTGCTGCGCCTGATCGCCCGCACCGTCGAGGCGGCCCACGCTGCCGGCAAGTGGGTGGGCATCTGCGGCGAGCTGGGGGCCGACCCCCAGGCCGTGCCTATTCTCGTCGGCCTGGGCGTGGACGAGCTGAGCGTCAGCGTCCCTGCCATCCCACTCGTCAAGGCCCAGGTGCGTGCTCTCTCGTATAGCGCGGTGCAAGCCCTGGCCCAGGAGGCGCTCCAGTGCGCCGACGCGCCGGCCGTGCGCCGGCTCAGCGCCGCCGCCACCCAGACATCGGATTGAGGAAACCATGACCACCAAATACGAGCAATACCGGACAGCCGAACGACCGGTCCCAGTCGTGACCCTGGCCTGGAACATGTATGGCCCCGGGGTTGAGAATATCGGTCACGACGGCCGGCCCGAGGCCTTTCCCGTGCCCGAGCCCGGCGCCGACCAGCTGCTGGTGCGCATCGACAGCGTCGGGATGTGTTTCTCCGACGTCAAGCTGATCCGCCAGGGTGGCCAGCACCCGAAGCTCTACAACCGGGATCTGAAAAAGGAGCCGACCCGGCTGGGCCACGAGGTGGCCCTGACGGTAATCGGCGTGGGATCCAACCTGCGGGATCGCTACCATCCCGGGCAGCGCCTGGCCGTGCAGCCGGACATCTACCAGGACGGCAAGAGCACGGCCTATGGCTACACGGTGCCCGGCGGGCTGGTGCAATATCACCTTCTCGGGCCGGAGGTATTGGAGACCGACGAGGGAGCCTGCTTGTTACCACTCGAGGGCGAGATGGGGTATGCGGAGGCCTCGCTGCTCGAGCCGTGGGGTTGCGTGGTGGCGGCCTACACCCAGCGCCGGCGGCTGGAGCCCAAAGCCGACGGCATTATGTGGATCGTCGGCCGGCTGGGCCACGATCGCGACTACGCCTTTTCGGCCGGCCTGGACGCCCCACGGACCGTCGTGCTGACCGACGTGCCGGCATCCTTGCGGGCCCTCGTCGAGCGCGCGGGCGCGGACGTCGTGGTCCGCGATGGCCTGACGCCGGCCGACTATGGCGACCTATCCGCGGCCCTGACCGATGGGCGGGGGTTCGACGACATCGTCGTCCTGGACCCGCGCGCCGCGGCGCAGGTGGGCGCCATCGCCCGCCACATCGCCCGCCGCGGCACGCTCAACCTGGTGGGGGAGACGCCCCTGGACGGCCTGGTGGACGCCGACGTCGGCCGGCTGCACTACGACTACATCGCCTTCCTTGGCAATCGCGGGCCAGACATCGCCGCCTCCTACGGCGAGGGGCGCAACCGGTGCGAGCTGCACCCCAACGGCGCCGCCGTCTTCATCGGCGCCGGGGGCCCCATGGGCCAGATGCACGTGCAGCGGGCGATCGAGCTGCCGCAGGGCCCGCGCCTGATCATCGCCACCGAGGTGAACGACGAGCGCCTGGACGCGGTGGCCGAGCGCTTCGGCGCCCTGGCCCGGGAGCAGGGCCGCGAGTTGCTGCTCTTCAACCCGGCGAACAGCGAGCAGAGCCTGCGCGACTTCGTCATGCAGGCGACAGACCAGCTCGGCGCGGACGACGTCGTGGTCAGCGTGCCGGCAGCCGCGCTGATGGCCGAGGCGGCCACGCTGATGAACCCCGACGGCATGCTCGTCCTCTTCGCCGGCGTCCCCAACGGCACCCTGGCGCCCCTGGACCTGAGCCACGTCTACCTGAACAACGCGCAATACACGGGTACGTCCGGCCTGACCCTCAACGATCAGGCCCTGGTCATGCAGCGCGCCCTGGACGGCTCGCTATCTCCAGAGCGCTCCGTGGCGGCGATCGGCGGCATGAACGCTGCGCAGGAAGGATTGGTGGCCATGATGGAGGGGCGCTACCCGGGCAAGATCGTCATCTTCCCCCAGATCCTCGACTTGCCGCTGGTGGGACTGGACGAGCTGGAAGGCGTCTTGCCCGAGGTGGCCACCAGGCTGGGGCCGGGTAACGTCTGGACCGAGGCGGCCGAGGCCGCCCTCATCGAGCGCTACTGGGAGCCGTAGGAGGCGCCGTGTCTTCTCGCGCCAACACCCGCAAGAGCCCACTGCTCCGGCACGCGCTCACCGGCGCGGCGATCGGCCTCTACTTTGGCCTGTTCTTCCGCCCGGCCCGCGAGCCGAGCCTGCTGGTCATCTTTGGTCTCAGCGCCCTGGCCGCGTTCGTCATGCTCGGCCTGCGGCTGCTACGGGGCTGGCGTCCCGGCTTCCGTGGTCTGGTTCGGGCGGTCGTCGTTACCTACGCCCAATACGCCTTTCTGCTGGCTGTTCTGGAGGGGCGGCACCTGGCCAACGCCGCCGGCGGCAAGGTCCTGGTGGTCGTCATGACCACCCTGCTGGGGGCGGTGGCCGGCATCTGGTTTGGCCGCGACGCGGCCCTCATACGAGGAGGAGATCGACGGGCATGATCACGACTGTCACGCTGAATCCGGCGGTCGATCGGGAGCTGACCGTGCCGGCGATGGCGTTCGACACGGTTTTGCGCGCGACGGCCTTCCAGGTCGACTGCGGCGGCAAGGGGTTCAACGTTTCGCGCATGCTGATGGCCCTGGGGGCGCGCAGCCGGGCGCTCGCCTTTGCCGGCGGCAAGGCCGGCGAGCTGCTGCATCAGGAGCTGGAGCGGCTGGGCATCGCCGCCGAGTTCGTCTGGATCGACGGCGAGACGCGCACGAACGTGAGCGTCGTCACCGAGGCCCACGACCGCTATCTCAAGGTGAACGAGCCGGGACCGACGGTGCCGGCGGCGGCCCGGGAGGCGTTGCTGGCCCGGGTGGGGGCGCTGGCGACTGCCGGCACCTGGTGGGTGCTGGCCGGGAGCCTGCCCCCTGGCGTGCCCGATTCGTTCTACGCCGATCTGATCGCCGTCATCCAGGGGCAAGGCGGCCAGGCCATTCTGGACGCCAGCGGCGAGGCGCTGCGCGCCGGGTGCGCCGCCGGGCCCTTTCTGGCCAAGCCCAACACGGCCGAACTTCAGGCGCTGACCGGACTGCCGGTGAGCACGCCGGATGAGCTGGTGCGCGCCGCCGAGGCCGTCCGGGCACTGGGGGTCCACCACGTAGTCGTGTCGCTGGGCAAGGATGGGGCGTTGCTCGTGGACGAGACGGGCGCCTGGCTGGCTGGGAGCCCGACGATCGAGGAGCGCAATCCCATCGGCGCGGGCGACTCCATGGTGGGCGGCCTGGTATGGCGGCTGAGCCTGGGCGAGTCGCTGCGTGACGCGCTGCCCTGGGGGTTGGCCTGTGGGGCGGCCACGGCGAGCCAGGATGGCACGGCCGTGGGCTCGCGCGATCAGGTGGCGGCGCTGGTCGCCGCGGCACGCATTCAGGAATTGGCTTGAGGAGAGATCATGGCACTGACCACAGAAGAGAACAAAACCTATTCACAGGCGCCGGAGGTTGTTTACCAGGCGGCTCTGGGTGCCGTCGACGGGCTGGGGGGGAGCATCGAGCGGCAAGATCCGGCTGCCGGCACGATCGCGGTCAATTTCGACAAGAAGATCCTGGGCAAGGTCCTGGGCGATCGGACGCACCTGAGCGTGGCGATCACGGAGGCGGATGCCGGCACGGCGGTGGCTCTCGAAGCCTACCCCCTGGACGCCATCGGCCGGCCCCTCAAGTTTGGGGCCCGCAAAGGCGTGGCCGCCACCATCGTCAGCTGGTTCGTGGCCCACCTGGAGCACCGGCTGAAGGAAAGCGCCTAGCGCCCGTCGCCTCGTTGCCGACCAAAACGTGACATCGAGACCCTGCCGGGCTTCCGAGCCCGGCAGGGTCTT
>JBFGLK010000343.1:0-4539 GCA_041576195.1 Promineifilaceae bacterium (SeqCode) | reverse complement strand
CGCTTTGGCCGCCCGGCCTCACCCACCCTCCCCCTCAGCGAGAAGGCGCCGTGCGGCCTCCGCGATGGGACGGAAGGGCTCTGCGACCAGCTTCACGCCCTCTTCTGGGCTGCACCAGCGTCGCGCCCGATCGGGCTCCTGCACCTCAACGGTCTCGCCGATGACCCGGGCGAGGAAGAAGGTCAGCAGGTGCGTGGACTCCGGCTTCTCCAGCGCAATGGTGCCAAGTCGAGGCCCGAGCCGCACGTGATAGCCGCTCTCCTCTTCACACTCGCGGAGCGCCGTGTCGGCGAGCGACTCCCCGGGCTCGACAGTGCCGGTGGGAAAGATCCAGGAGCCAGATACAGAGCGCGCGCTGATCAGAAGGACGCGCTCCCGGCCGGGATCGCCGGCCACGGGGACGACCCCTGCCTTCTGCCGCATGGCGCCCTCGCTCATGCCGGCAGCGTCCCGGCCAGCGCCTCCATCTTCTCGGCCAGGGCGACGTCCCAGGTGCTGATCGCGTTGTCCAGGTCGTGGGTCGATAGGTCAACGATCACCCGGTTGTAGACGTTGCACCAGTTCGGATGATGGTTCATCTTGTCCGCCTGGACGCCGACGGCCACCATCCAGCCAAGGGCCTGGGCGAACGAGGCAAAGCGAAACGCCTTGTGCAGGCGTCCGTCTTTGACCGTCCAGCCAGGCAGGCCGTCGAGGGCCATCTCGATAGCTTCCGGTGTCAGCTTTTCGCGGGCCATATTCAGTACTCCTGTCTATTGAACGCGGCGGTAACCGGTGATAGAAACGCGGGGTGAGGGCACGGCGCCAGCGGGTCCCGCGACGGGCTCGAGTGTAACCACGGCGGGCTTTGACCGCCACTTGAGGACATGGAGGACGCGATGGCCGTGACACGGTGTGGCTGGGTGCCCCTGGGCGCTGCGGACTACCTGGCCTATCACGACGAGGAATGGGGCGTGCCTGTGCACGACGACCGGCAGCTCTTTGAAATGCTCATCCTGGAAGGGATGCAGGCCGGGCTGAGCTGGTCGACCATCTTGCGGAAGCGAGACAACTTCCGCCGCGCCTTTGACGGTTTCGAGCCGACCCGCGTGGCCGCCTTCGACGAGGCCCGTATCCAGGCCTTGCTGGCGGATCCCGGCATCGTCCGCAATCGCGCCAAAGTGCGCGCGGCGGTGCAGAACGCGAACGCCACACTGGCGGTGCAGCGCGAGTTCGGCAGCCTGGACGCCTTTCTCTGGCGCTTTGTCGAGGGCCAGCCGATCGTCAACGCCTGGCGCACACTGGCGGAGGTGCCGGCACAGAGCTCCGTATCGCAGGCGCTGAGCCGGGCGCTCAAGCAGCGCGGCTTCAACTTCGTGGGTCCGACGATCTGCTACGCATTCATGCAGGCCGTGGGCATGGTCAACGACCACACGGTCGACTGCTTCCGCTACGGGGAGCTTGCCCGGGCGCGCTAGCGTGGCCGGGCGGATGTGGGCCGACGTTGGCGCGAAGCGCCAAGGTTGACACCACCGGCGCAACAGGCTACTATGCTGCCACGCCTATGGGCGCGGCGGGCGATCCCGCCGGACGTTAACAGGGATGGAGGTTCAACAGCGCC
Organism: Promineifilaceae bacterium (SeqCode); assembly: GCA_041576195.1. Classification (GTDB taxonomy): domain Bacteria; phylum Chloroflexota; class Anaerolineae; order Promineifilales; family Promineifilaceae; genus JAGVTM01. The sequence goes on along the minus strand of JBFGLK010000343.1, from coordinate 2,939 downwards.
AGGCCCTCGCCAGACGAGGGTGACGCGGCGGAGGTTTCTCACCTCGCGGTGAGATTAACGGGATCGGTCATTGGTCCCGGAAAAGCGGAAGATCGGCGGATGCCTCCCAGGCCAGCCACGGCCTGATGTCCAGCTCCAGACAGAGTCCCGCGCGAAAAGCGCAAGCCACAGGGCGCGGGACGGTGGCGGCGGCGACCCAGCCGCCTCGGGAAACATCGGGGGCTCTCCCATCCTTATGCCAATCGCATAGCAGGCCTGCCCGGCTGCTCGCTGCCGGCCGGCCGCACCCACGAGGAGGTTCCTGATGTGTGGTATCGTCGGTTACGTCGGCTCCCGCCCGGCACAGCAGATCATCATCGATGGCCTGAAGCGCCTCGAGTACCGCGGCTATGACAGTGCCGGCATCGCCGTGCTCGTCGAAAATGGCGAAGTTGGCGTGCGCAGGGAGGTCGGCAAGTTGGAGAATCTGACCGCTCTGCTGGCGCAGGCCCCACTGTCCGGGCAGATCGGCCTGGGTCACACCCGTTGGGCGACGCACGGCGCTCCCAGTCAACGCAACGCCCACCCGCATAAGAGCATGAACGGCCGGGTCACGCTGGTGCACAACGGCATCGTAGAGAACTTCCTGGAGCTGCGCGACGAGCTCGCCGCCGAAGGCGTGCGCTTCGAGTCGGACACCGACACCGAGGTCATCGCCCAACTCATTGAGCGACACCTGGAGGCTGGTGTGGACCTGGTCGCGGCCACGCGCCGCACATTGCGCCGCCTAAACGGCTCGAACGCTGTCGTCGTCTTCAGCGTCGATCAACCGGATCGGCTGCTGGCTGCTCGTCTGGGCAACGCGGGCGGCATCACGGTTGGCGTCGGCCGCGACGAGATGTTCATCGCGTCCGACATCCCGGCCATTCTGGAGCACACCCGCGACATGGTCTTTCTGGACAGCCGGCAGATGGTCATCGTCCGGCGTGGCGGTTTTGAGATGCTGGATGTCGACACAGGCGCTGTCGTGACGCCGGAAGTGATCAACATCCCGTGGGACCCGGTGAGCGCCATTCGCGGCGAGTACAAGCATTTCATGCAGAAGGAGATCTTCGAGCAGCCGCGGGCGATCATCGACACATTGCGCGGACGCGCCGACTTCGAGCGGGGCGAGGTGGAGCTGCCCGAGATGAACCTCAGCCGGGAGCTCGTTCAGCGGCTCGAGAAGGTCATCATTGTGGCCTGTGGCACCAGCTACTATAGCGGCCTGATCGGTAAGTTCTTGATCGAGGCGTTGGCCCGTATTCCGACGGAGGTGGCCTACGCTTCGGAGTTCCGTTACACAGAGCCGCTGGTGCCGGCACACTGCGCCGTGCTCAGCATCACCCAGTCCGGGGAGACGGCCGACACGCTGGCCGCCAGCGACCTGGCCCGCCAGCATGGGGCGACCACGTGGGCCATCGTCAACGTCATTGGCAGCCAGGCCATGCGTCTTGCGGACGGTCACATCCCTATGCGCGCCGGTCCGGAGATCGGCGTCGCCAGCACCAAGGCGTTCACCACATCCATTGTCGATCAATACTTGCTCGCCTGCGCGCTCGGCCGGCTGCGCGGCACGCTCAGTCGGGAGCGCCTGGCCCGATTGCTTGACGACCTGGCGCGCCTGCCCGACCTGGCCGGGCGCGTGCTGGACGGCGATGACGACTATCAGGAGATCGCCGCCCGCTACTTCAAGCGCGACAACTTCCTGTATCTGGGCCGCGGCATAAACTACCCGGTGGCTCGGGAGGGGGCGCTGAAGCTGAAAGAGATCAGTTACATTCACGCCGAGGGCTACCCGGCTGGAGAGATGAAACATGGCCCGATCGCCTTGATCGACGAGACGATGCCGGTCGTGGCCATTGCCACCCAAGACCACGTCTACGACAAGATGCTCAGCCAGATCGAGCAGGCCCGGGCCCGAGGGGGCACGGTCATCGCCGTGGCGACCGAAGGGGACGAAGCCCTCGCCGGTCTGGCAGACGACGTGATCGCGGTGCCGGCAACGCCGCCGCTTCTCTCGCCGGTGGTCAACGTCCTGCCACTGCAACTCCTGGCCTACCACATCGCCGTGCGACGCGGCTGCGACGTGGATCAGCCGCGCAATTTGGCCAAATCGGTTACAGTAGAGTAGCTACGAGACGCGCGGTCGGGGCCGTGCTGCGCCGCGGCCGATTGGAGGGCGTATGACCGATCTGGCACCTTATCTTGACTTCGCCGAGCGGACCGCCGTGGCCGCCGGCGCTGTCACGCTCCGCTACTTCGGCCGCGGCCTCGAGCCAGAGCGTAAGGCAGATGCCACGCCGGTAACCGTCGCCGACCGCGAGGCAGAGCAAGTCGTCCGGCAAGCTATTGCCGCGCGCTTCCCCGGCCACGCGGTCGTCGGCGAAGAGTACGGCGAGGAGAATGAAGGACAGACACATCGCTGGATCGTGGATCCGATCGACGGGACGCGCTCATTCGTACGCGGTGTGCCGCTCTATGGCGTACTCCTGGCGCTCGAGATCGAAGGGGAGGTGACGGTGGGTGTAGCCCACTTTCCAGCGTTGCGCGAGACGATCAGCGCGGCAGCCGGCCTGGGCTGTCGCTGGCAGGGTGGCTCCGCCCACGTGTCTGCCGTCGCCGACTTGCGGCGCGCGCTCGTCGTCCACGCCGATACCGCCTCGTTTGCTCGGCACGGTCGCGGCGCCGCCTGGGCACGGGTGCAGCAGGGGACCGAGTACCGCGCCGGGCTGAGCGACGCTTACGGCTATCTGCTGGTAGCCACCGGCCGGGCGGAGCTGATGCTCGACCCGATCATGAGCGTCTGGGACTGTGGGCCTTTTGCCGTCATCCTCAAGGAGGCCGGGGGCTACTTCGGGGACTGGACGGGCCGGCCGACGATCTATGCCGGCGAGGCGATGGCCTGCAACGAAGCGTTG
>JBFGLK010000342.1:0-4549 GCA_041576195.1 Promineifilaceae bacterium (SeqCode) | reverse complement strand
TCGGCCTGCGCCTTCAGCGGCCCGGGGCAGCCAAGGCGGATCGCGTCGGCCAGCGTCGCTGCTTCCGGCGGCTCCTCACGGCAACGCCAAGTAATGCCGCCAATGCGGACTGGCGCGTCCACCTCCGGGGCGGGGTCCGCCAGATCGGCCCGGCCTGTCTCGACGAGCGTCGCGGCCACGAATGGCGCCAGTGCCAGGCCCGGTGGATATTGTCCCTGGGTCGCCCGGTTCAGCAGCGCCCCGGCCTCATCCTGTGCCAGCGTGGGAAAGGCGTCGTCCAGGGTATTCGGATCGTAGCCCGGTTGGCTGGCCATGACGCGAATGGCGCCGTCGGACAGCGACAGCAGGAGGGCCGCCCCCTGCCGGCCCGAAAGCAGGACCGAGGCCGCCTCCTGCCAGCCAGCATCGAGCGTCAGGCGTACGTCACGTCCCTCCTGTGGCAGATGCAAGATCGACCGGCCCAGCAAGACGTCCCAGGCGTCCGTCTCCCCCCGGAGCTCGGCGTCCAGGCTGCGCTCTACGCCGGCCGTGCCATAGCGAAAGCTGTAGTAGCCCACAGCCGGCCCAATGGCGGCGATTGGATAGACGCGCTGCAGTGCATCGGTCGGGCCGACGGTCTCCGCCAGGACGGAGTCGTTGCTGTCCAGGATGCGGCCCCGGCGGACGCGCAGGGCGGCTTCTACGGCGCGAGGGTTGTCTTCACGCGCCGCCAGCCCGCCGCCCCGGATCACGACCCAATAGACCAGGGCGATGGCCACCAGCGCAAACGCAGCGAGCAGCGCCAGGTTCAGCTCGCGCAGGCGCACCTGTTGCGGCGTCATCCGGCGACAACCTGCCAGCGCGTGTCGTTGGTCGCCGAGAGGTAGAGCAACAGCCCGACCATAACGCTGCTGACGAGGAGGGAGCTGCCGCCGTAGCTGACGAACGGCAGCGTGACGCCGGTCAGCGGCAGCAACTTCACCACGCCGGCCATGATGAGAAATGCCTGCGTGCTGAACAAAATGGTGATGCCGGCACTGAGATAGAGCTGAAACGGGCGCCTGGCCTGCATGGCCACGTGCAGTCCCCGGCTGGCAAGAAGCATGAAGCACGCCACGATCGCCAGGCTCCCGATGAGGCCCCACTCCTCAGCGATGGCGGCGAAGACGAAGTCGGTGTGCACCACCGGGATGTATTGCGGGAACCCCTGTCCGACACCCTGGCCGGTCAGGCCGCCGGCCGACACCGCGTAGAGCGACTGAACGATTTGGAAGGCGCGATCGGCCGCGTCAGGCCAGGGGTTCCACCAGGCGCTCACGCGCAGGGCCACGACGTCAAAGGCGAAGGCGCCGATCACGCCGGCCAGCAGCAAGAGGGCGAAGCCGGCCACCAGGTAGCGACGGTCGCCGGTGGCCAGGTAGAGCAGCGCCAGGAAGACCAGAAAGAACAGGGTCGCCGCGCCCAGATCGCGTTGCCATACAAGGAGGAGCACGCAGAAGCCCCACATCAAGAGCAACGGCGCCAGATAGGGCAGCGCACCGAAGAGACCAGCCCCACGCTGATGCCAGAGGCGCTGGCGGTCGTCGAAGTAGCTGGCCAGGAAGACGACCAGCAAGAGCTTCAGTAGCTCGGACGGCTGGAAGTAGACCGGGCCGACCAGAGGCACACGTAGCCAGAGCTCGGCCCCGGCGCCAGACGGATTGACGCCGAAGAGGAAGGTCGCGGCTAGGAGCAACAGGCCAAGCGTCAGCCAGGTGTAGCGATAGCGCCGCAGGAGCCGGAGGCTGCGAAGGCTGAGGGCGAGGGCCACGATCACCACGAGCCCAAGTGCCTGCCAGATGACCTGGCGCCAGACAAAGGCCGGGGCGAGCCGATCCAGCAGCACGAGCCCCCAGCCAAGTAGCAGGCCAACGATCGGCAGGAGAAAAGGGTCGTGTGCCGGCAGCCAGCGCAGCAGCGCCAGATGCGATCCCGCCAGGAGCGCCAGAAGGATCAGCGGCGGCCCCAGGTGGCGGGCGGCCAGGAACTCGCCGCGCGCCAGGCTGAAGGCGGCCGCGTTGAGCAACACGAAGACGGCCACCAGGGCGAGCAACCAGCGCTCGCGTAGCCGCTGGGCGATCAACGCTCGATGCATCGCCATCCCCTCACGGCGTTCGCCCGACCGCGACGGCTACCCGGCGGCCGGCGGAAAGAAATGGGCCAGCCGGGCGCGGGCGGCAGCCGAGATCTGGTCCTCGTGGGTGATGAGGGAGTCCTGCAACGCCCGGTGCGCCGCGAACTCGCCTGCCCACGCTTGCTTGTGCTGGACCAGGTGGCGAATCGTGTCTTGCGCTTGCCGGGGGTTGTTACGCAGGGCCTGCTTGACCATCTCGACGCTGACCGGTGCCTCGGTATCGTGCCAGGCGTCGTAGTCAGTCACCTGGGCCAGGACGGCGAAAGCCATCTCCGCCTCCAGCGCCAGATATGCCTCTGGGCTGGTGGTCATGCCAATGATATCCATTCCCCATTGCCGAAATACCAGCGACTCGGCGCGGGTCGAGAAGCGCGGGCCTTCGATCGTGATGTAGGTACCCCCTTCGTGCACGACGCCGCCGACCGCCCGGCCGGCGTCGGCGAGCGCCCGGCCTAGCTCGGGCGAGAATGGCTGAGCGGCGCTTACGTGGGCGACGAGGCCCTGGCCGAAGAAGCTGGCGGCGCGGGTCCCCTTCGTGTGGTCATAGAGCTGATCCGGGATGACCATGTGACCGGGCGCGAACGCCTCACGCAGCGAACCGCAGGCGCTGATGGCGAGCAGATAGCGGACGCCCAAATGCTTCATGGCGTAGACATTGGCCCGGTACGGCACCTCGCTCGGCGACAGGACGTGCCCTCGGCCGTGGCGCGGCAGAAAGGCAACGCGCTCGCCGAAGAGCGTGCCGATCGTCAGGGCGTCGGACGGCTCGCCAAACGGCGTGCTGACGAAGCGCTCCTCGACGGCTTCCAGTCCCGGCATCTGATAAACGCCACTCCCACCGATGACCCCGATCTCGATTTCGCCCATCTGACACACCTCCTTGGCATGTGCTCGTCGTGCGGCCGCTGCTGGCCCTACGCGGGCCATATGGTAGCCGAGGATGCATGCCGGCACAACCTCGCAACACGCGTGATATTATGTCAAAATAGTACCGCCGCACGCTTGTACGGCGTCGCCAACTCTGATACACTGCGAGCATCATGTCCAGAGTGGCCAAGAGGCTCTTCATTCTGGCGCTCGGCGCCTACCTGGCTCTCGCGGCGAGGGGGGGGCCGGAAGCCATGGCCGCCCAATTGCCCGCCCCGACGGCCACAGGATACGCGGTGCGCTCCGGGCCGCTGCAGCTGGAAATGGTGCTCTCGCCGCCGGTGGTCGCCCCCGGCGAGGCGATGGACCTGATCCTCACGGCCACCAACGAGACGACTGGCGGCCTCACGCCCGAAGTGGCCATCCCGATTCCCGACCACCTTGACCTGAGCACGGGGATCCTGCCGGCATCCACCACGTACAACTTCACCACTGGCACCGTGAGCTGGCAGCCCTTTCTGAACGGACAGGGCGCCCAGGAGCGTCTCAGCTTGCGCTTCCGCGTCGGGCCGGCGGAGATCGACCAGCCGGTGCGCACCGTCTCCGTCTACCTCGACCCGGCCAAGGGGCAGCCGCCGCTGACGGCCAGCTACTGGGTCGGACTGCCGCCCACGGCCACGCTGATCGTCAACCCGCAGACGCCCGCCGTGGGCCAGCCGGTCCAACTGCTGGCCCAGACCGGGGGCACCGGGCCGCTAACGCAGGTCTGGGAGACCGGCGACCATCGGCGCCTGGAGGCGGTTGATCCCGTCATCGTTTATCCGCTGCCCGGCACCTATGAGATCACGCTTCACGTAGCCAACCCGCTGGCCGCGACGACCGTGCGCACGTCGATCACCGTGAGCGGGCAGCCAGACGCGGCCTTCATGCCGGACGATCCCACGCCCACCGCCGGCCAGCCTGTGCGCTTCGTCAACCAGAGCGGGGGCCAGCCACCCCTGCAGTACGCGTGGAGCTTTGGCGACGGGGCGACAAGCGGCGATCGCGAGCCCACGCACGTCTTCGCGGCCGCGGGTGATTATCACGTGAGACTCTCCGTGCAGGGCCCCGCCGGGCAGGACACATTCACGTGGCCCCTGACCGTCGGAGCGCCGCCCCAGGCGCAGCTCATCCTGCCCGCGACAGCCATCGCCGGCGAGGCGATCGTCGCCCAGCTGGTGGGCGACGCCAGCATTCGCCAGGTGCGCTGGGATCTGGGCGACGGCACCGCGGCCACCGGTCCCGTCGTGCGCCATCTGTTCCTTACCGGCGGCGACCACTATGTGCGCGCCTGGGTGGAGAACGACTACGGGGTCACCGAGGTCGGCCGGTGGATAGCGGTGGAGGCGGGCGTCACGCGCAGCGTCTATCTGCCGCTACTGGCGACCGTCCCGCTGCCACAGCCGGAAGCCGGTGGAGCGCCGGCCGGTCCGCGCCCGGCGCAGGAGCTGGGCAATGTGACCGCTATCTCCACCGGGCGGCCCGAAGAGG
>JBFGLK010000341.1:0-4559 GCA_041576195.1 Promineifilaceae bacterium (SeqCode) | reverse complement strand
CCGAGGAGGCGCTGCGCGCCTTCGTGGCTGCCGGCCGCCAGCCGGTCGCCGAACTCTGGCGCGAGGCGCTGGCCCAGGGGCGACAGTGGCGCGAGCGACTGGAGCGGCTGCGAGCGCGCGGCGGGGAGGAAGAGGCGTGAGCGACAACGGCGTGCCCACCCCGACCCCGGTGGAAAACGAGCCCGTGCCCGAAGGTGTGGCCCTGGTGCGCCAGTTCGTGCGCCAGCTCGATGCGCTCATCGCGCGCCTGCGCGCGCTGCGGCCGGCGTTCCGCGTGCCCCCGCTCGAGCAGAGTCCGTGGGCTCGCTCGCTCATGGCCAACGTGGACCGTTTCGTGCCGGCACCCGACCCGGACTCGGTGCTCGGGCAGCTGCGGACGGCCGTCATGACCGAAGGGCTGGACCAGGAGGCGCTGCAAGGTCTCTGGTTCATGGCTCAGTACACGGTGCAAATGCAGGCCGATCTGGTGCGCCGGCGCTTCACCGGTGACTTCGAGACGGATCCATACGGCCTCGACTGGGAATTCCTGGAGGCCGTGCGGCCGTTCCTCGCTTTTCTTTATCAGCGCTACTGGCGTGTCGAGACGACGGGCCTGGAGCACGTGCCCGACTACGGGCGCGCGCTGCTCGTGGCCAACCATTCCGGCCAACTGCCATTCGACGGCGCCATGGTCGGCGCCGCGGTCTTGTTGGAGCACCCGGCGCAGCGACTGGTGCGCCCCCTTTATTCGCGCTGGTTTTCCGCGGCGCCGTTCGCTTCGATCCTGGTCGAGAAGAGTGGGGGCGTCCTGGGCAATGACGAGAACGCCCGGCGATTGTTAGAGGCGGACGAGCTCGTGGCCGTCTTTCCCGAGGGACACCAGGGCCTGGGGAAGGCTTTTCGCGAGCGCTACCGGCTGGCCCGCTTTGCCCGCGGGGGCTTCGCCCGGGCCGCCCTGACCACGGGGGCGCCGCTGATCCCCGTGGCCATCGTCGGCGCGGAGGAGACCTACGTCTCGCTGGGCCGCTCGGCCCTGCTGGCGCGCCTGAGCGGTCTTCCCTATTACCCGATCACCCTGCGGTGGCCCTGGTTGGGCCCTCTGGGCCTGATCCCTCTACCGACCCGCTGGTCGATCGACTTCGGTCCACCCCTGCCCGTGGACGGGCACGCGCCAGGCGCAGAGCGCGACCCCGTCCTCATCGCCGAGCTGACCGACCAGGTTCGTGGTACGGTGCAGCGCATGCTCCATCACCGGCTGGCGCGGCGCAAGCACCTGTTTCGGAGCCAGGGAGAAAGCGATGCTGCTGGTAGCGACGAGTGACGGGCTGCTGGTGATGCAACGGGCGGCGGGGCGCTGGACGGAGAAGCGGCGCGGCCTGCGTGGCCGGCGGGTCACCTCCGTCATCGCCCGGGAGGGCGTCATCCTGGCCGGCACGGACGACGGCGTGTGGCGCTCGGACGATCTGGGTGAGAGCTGGGACGAGGCGAGCCAGGGGTTGGCGAGCGGGCACGTGCGTTGGCTGGCCTATCATCCCGACCTCTCCGATTTTGAGCTGGCAGGCACGGAGCCTGCCGGCATCTTCGTCTCCCGGGACGGCGGGGACAGCTGGCAGGCGTGTCTCGAGGTGGCGGCGCTGCGGGATCGCCACGGCTGGTTTCTGCCCTATTCCCCGGAGGCCGGCTGCGTGCGCGGTTTCGCCCACCAGGGCGACCGGGCCTACGCCGCGGTCGAGGTGGGTGGCGTGTTGCGGGCGGACGACGGCGGGCGCAGCTGGCGCCTGGTTGCCGGCAGCGACGGCAACCCGCACGTCTGGTCGCCGGCGGCCGGGCATGTCCATCCGGACGTACACAGCGTGCACGTCTCGCCGGCGGACCCGGACGTCGTGATCGCCGCGACCGGTGGCGGCCTCTACCGCTCGGCGGACGGCGGGAGCACCTGGAGTTGTCTCTACACCTGTTATTGTCGCGCCGCCTGGCTGGACCCGGAAGACCCGGACCATCTCGTCTTCGGCCCGGCGGAATCGGTGGATCGCCAGGGCCGCCTCCTGGAGACGCGGGACAGCGGCCAGAGCTGGCAGGAAGCAAGCGAGGGCCTGGGCACGCCGTGGCCCCGGCACATGGTGGAGCGACTGGCCGAGGTGGACGCATGGCTTCTGGCCGTGCTGTCGAATGGTGAGCTATGGGTCTGCCGGACGGATCGCCTGGCGTGGCAGCCGTTGCCGATCGCGGGTGGGCGGGTCGCGGCAGTGACCGGCTGGTAGGGCGAGAATCGCCGTTTTGCCTTACAATACCGCGAAACGCCTCGAAGCCGGCCCGCACCGCGGGCTTGTCCCAGCGGGGCGTGAAGACAGCTTCCAGATCATCCGCCCGATGTCCGTTTTCACCAGCTCTGACCAGCTCTATCGTTGCCTGGAGACCCTGTTCGAGCGCCTGCGCCACCAGGAGAGCGCCATGCGCCCGCTCGTCAACTCGCGCCTCATCGTGCGCCTGAACATGAGCGGACCGAAGGCCGAGGTCAGCGTCAACGCCCGTCGCCGGCCGGTGCAGGTGATCTACGGCCCCAACAGCGTGAGGCCGGTACTGGACGTGAACCTGACGGCCGACACGCTGCATGAGATCCTGCTCGATCGTCTGTCCGTCCGGGAGGCGATGAGCCAGCAGCGGGTGCGGGTGAACGGCCCGTTCTTGAAGGCGCTGGTGCTGGTCGAGCTGTTCCGCCACGGGCAGGCGGTCTATCCGACGGTATTGCGCGATATCGGCCTGGCGTAGCGGTGCGGCCTGGCCGCCCTGCGATCAACGATTCGACCAAAGAGGAGCAAGACATGGCACATCCATTCGCCAGCGACGGCTGGGCCAAGGCCCTGATGGAGGCCATCAATGGCCACGAAGGGTATCGACAGGCGGCTAAGGAGTGGGAAGGCGACTTCTACTTCGTCATTACGCGTAGCCCCGGCTTCGCCGAGGACACCTACGTCTATCTCGACCTCTGGCACGGCGAGTGCCGCGACGCGTATCAGGCCAGCGACATCACGGCCAAGGACCCCGAGTTCGTCATGTCCGCGCCGTCGCCGACCTGGCAGAAAGTGTTGGAAGGGAAGCTTGACCCAATCCGGGGCCTGATGTCGCGCCAGCTTAAGTTGAAGGGGCCGATGGTCAAGATCCTGAAGACCCCGCGGGCGGCGATCGAGCTCGTAGCCGCGGCGCAGACGGTGGATACGAGTTGGCCGGGGTGATGGTTGGCTGGTTGGAACGCTGGTTCATTCGTGGGTTGACCGAGTCGCCTACCCCGGCACAGCCAAACCCGGACCTGATCCCCGAACCCTGACGCCGATGTGGTACTTTCGCAGCCCTGAAATCTACTTTGGCGAAGACGCCCTGCTCTCCCTGGAGGAGTTGCGCGGCGAGCGGGCGTTTATCGTCACGGACCCGGTCATCGAGAGCCTGGGGCACGTTGGGCGGGTGCGGGACCACCTGGCGCGTGCCGGCATCGAGAGCCAGGTCTACCCGCACGTGAAGCCGGAGCCCTCGCTTGAGGACGTGCGCGCCGGGGCCCGGGCGATGCTCGACGCCGGGCCGGACTGGATTGTCGGGCTGGGCGGTGGCTCCTGCCTGGACGCGGCCCGGGCGATGTGGATCCTGTACGAGCGCCCCGATCTCGATCCCGAGGCGATCAACCCATTTGACGCGCTCGGCCTGCGGGCGAAGGCGCGCCTCCTGTGCATCCCCACAACGGCCGGCACCGGCTCGGAGGCGGGCTATGCCGTCATCCTGACCAAGACCCAGTCGCAGCAAAAGCTGACCCTGGGCGCGCCCGAGGCCCGGGCGGATGTGACTATCGTGGACCCGCTGTTGACCGCGAACCTGCCGCGTCAGCTCACTGCGGACACGGGCATCGACGTGCTGACCCACGCCGTCGAGGGGTACACGAGCACCTGGGCCAACGACTTCACCGACGGCCCCTGTCTGAAGGCGATCAGCCTGGTTTTCGACTATCTGCCGCGGGCGGTCGAGCAGGGTGCCGCGGATCCCGAGGCCCGAGAGAAGATGGCCAACGCGGCGACCCTGGCCGGTTTGGCGCTGGGCAACAGCACCGTGGCCCTGGCGCACGGCCTGGGCCACAGCGCCGGCGCCCTCTTCCCGACGATCCCGCATGGCCGGATCACGGCCATCTTCCTGCCGCTGGCTGTCGAGTTCCAGGCCAACGGCGGCTATGAGCGCTACCGGGAGATCGCTGCCAGTCTGGCGCTGCCGGCAGCGGACGGAGCCGAAGGCGCGCGCAGCCTGGTGGGCGCCATTCGCGGATTAATGCGCCAGATCGAGCAGCCGTTGAGCCTGCGGGCGGCGGGGGTGAGCGAGGCGGCGTTCGCGGCGTCGCTGCCCGGGCTGATAGCGCGGGCGGAGCAGGACCACAACCTGCTGCTCGGCCAGCGTTTCCCGGACGCGGACGAGATCGAGCGCCTGTTCCGGCATGCCTATGACGGCCGGCCGGTGGACTTCTAGGGGGAGCGATAGGCCGGATGGAACGGGCAAGGCGGGGGCGACGATGAAGCCGGCGCGGCGGAACGGCCGGCCGCGGGTGG
>JBFGLK010000340.1:0-4566 GCA_041576195.1 Promineifilaceae bacterium (SeqCode) | reverse complement strand
CCAGGCTCCAGCTCGGCCAACACATGAGCCTGCACGTAGACCTCGCTGCAAGACCCGCCGGCGATGGACGCGGTGGACAGGACCAGCTCGTGGGTGGAGGTGTACCACGCATACCAGCCGGGCTGTTGCGCCCACCAGGTCACCAGGGCCAGGTCGGCGTGCAGCGTGTCGGTGAGGACCACCCGGCTGCTGCCGGTGCCCCCGTTGTTGCAGACGTTGACATGGAAGACGACGTCCGTATCGGCGGCCGGGTCATCCGTCCAGGCCCCTTTGCCGACGTCGAGGTGGGTGTCGTTCGGCTGCACCTGGCCGGTCCAGGTGCTGATCTTCTCCTCGGGGTCTCCCTGGTCGAAGGGGTTGGTGGTGGCGATCTGGGCCGTGTTGGTCAGCGGGTCGGGCGGAGCGCCAGAGATGGCGGCGAACACCCCAAAGGTGCCGTAGCTGTATGCCTCGACGGTGCCCAGGTCCAGGATGACGACCTCGCCGCCCGGCAGCGTGCCGGTCATGACGGGGAAAGGCGACGTGTCCATGAGGTAGGTCATCCCCTCCAGCGTGTCGGTGATGACCACACTTTCGGCGGCGGCGTCGCCGTCGTTCCAGTACTCGACGGTAAACAGCAGGTTGCCGCCCTCACCGCCCTCGCCCCGGGCCCATTTGTTGATGCGCAGGTACGGTGCCTGTTCACGGAAGACGTCGATGACCCGGTCCCGATCGGGCTCGATGTACATGACGGCGATGTCCCGCCCCGGCACCAGGTCCCATTCGCCCGCCCAGCTGCAGCCATAAGGCGACGAGCCGTCGGGTGCGGCGGTGCTGCTCTTGACGTCGGCTTCCTCACCGTAGTCCCAGGCGCCCCAGGGATGGCACTCGACGTCGAGTGGATCGATGAACCACGGCGCGCTGACGGTGCCGGTGACGGCATCCCCGCTCACGTCAAGATTGCCGGTGATCACGCCAACGTCGATGGTGTTCAGGTAGCCATCGTCGCTGGCAACATGGACGTGATCGCCGGGCACGATGTCTGGTTGCTCGGGAGCCCACTGCCAATCTTGTGTGTCGAAGCCGTCACCGCCCCAGCCCTGGCCGGTCGCGCTTTCGGCCTGGGCTGTGGCCTTGACTGTGTCGGCGCTGTCGGTGACCGTGATCTGGAAGGTATGGCCGGCAGGGTAGTTAGCGCCGACCCAATCGTGGCCGATGTTGACCCGCGTCCAGGGAAACTCGAGGACGTTGATGACGCCATCGCCGTCCGGTTCCTGGTAGCGGAGGGCGACCGTGTCGCCCAGCGCCAGGTCCCAGCCCACGTCATCGAAGTCGCACAGGAAGGAGCCGCCGTCGGGGTCGGCGGAGGTTTCCACGGGCGGCGGACCCATCTCGACCCAGACCATGCAGGTGATGGAGAGGGGCTCGGTGAACCAGGGGGCGTCGAGCGTGCCGGCAGCGGTGTTCTCGACCTCGTCCAGCGCCGCCGTCAGCGCGCCCACCGGGTTGACGGCGGTGGTGGCGCCCGGCGTCGTGGCGGTGACCCGGTCGCCCGAAGCGATGTCCGGGCAGTGACCGTCGGTCCAATCGGGACAGTCGGTGAAGAAGTTGCCCGTGTCGTCGGCGTCGACGGTGGCCACGCTCTTCACGGCGCCCTGGTCGTCGGTGAGGGTGATGGCCACCCCCGCGAACGGATCGGTTGCACCGGCGATCCACTCGTGAGCGTAGTTCACCTCGATCTGCAGGGCGACCTCGGGGTTGGCCGAGACAGAGACTGCCGGGGTTTCGGGGTCCCCGGCAGCAACGGTAGGCAAGGAGAGGGCTGACATGAGCAGTAGCAGATAGGTAAGTGCACCGCCCATGATCAGGCTGAGCGTTGAATAGCGTCGCATGATGGCCCTCCTCCTCCCGTGTTTGCCACGAATGCTAGTTGCCAGACAGACAGTCTGTTCCCAGCCGTCAGGCACGGCCTAAACCCCTACCTTTAAAGCGTAGACCAGCAAGATGGCCGAACGAAGTGACTTTAGTCACGATAGATTGGTGACGTTTGTCACCTGACAAGACCGGATGTTGGCCGTTAGGTTGGTAGATTGATCGAGGGGGGGGTTAGATCATGGGCGTGGCCGCCACCTGCCGAAAGCCGCGCTCCATGGGTCAGTCGTCGTCTACGCCAAGGGCGAAGCGGACGGCGGCGTGATGAGATTGGCATCGGCGCACGTCCGGCGGGGCATGGGGCTTGTGGCAGATGTCGTGGTTTTCGGGGGGACGGCCGGGGAATCTCCCCGGCAGTCCCCTGCTATAATCCCGGCATGCGACACGCGTCAGGGAGCCTGCGCCCCCACTACCTCCTCGATCCCGCCATCACCTTCCTCAATCATGGTTCTTTCGGCGCCACACCGTGGCCCGTGTTCGAGGAGTATCAGCGCTGGCAGCGCGCCTTGGAGCGTGAGCCGGTGCGCTTCATGGAGCGTGAGCTGCCGGCAGCCCTCCGGGACGCGCGCGACGGTCTGGGCGCGTATCTCGGCGCTCCCGGCGACGACCTGGTCTTCATCCCCAATGCCACCTTTGGCGCCAACGCGGTGGCCCGCTCGCTCGACCTGGGACCCGGCGACGAGGTGCTCTCGACCGACCACGAATACGGCGCCTGCGAGAACGCCTGGGAATACTATCGGCGCAGGCGCGGATTCACCTACATCAAGCAACCGCTCAACCTTCCCGGGGAGTCCGGCGAACCCCTGGCCGACCAGCTCTGGCGCGGTGTCACAGAGCGCACCCGGGTCATCTATCTGAGCCACCTGACCTCGCCCACGGCCATGACGCTGCCGGTCGCGGAGATCTGCCGGCGCGCCCGGGCTGCCGGCATCCTCACAATCATCGACGGCGCCCACGCGCCGGGCCAGATCCCCCTCGACCTGGCGGCGCTCGACCCGGACTTCTACGTCGCCAACGCGCACAAGTGGCTGAGCGCTCCCAAGGGCGCCGCCTTTCTCTACGCCCGCCGCGACCGCCAGCCGCTCCTGGAGCCGCTGGTGGTCGGCTGGGGCTGGGGCGAGGAACGGGCCCTGACCTTCGGCTCCGACTTCCTCGATTACTTCCAGTGGCTCGGCACCAACGATCTCGCGGCCTACCTGGCCGTGCCGGCAGCCATCCGCTTCCAGGCCGAGCACGACTGGCCGACGGTACAGACCTGTTGCCACGCATTGCTACAAGAGGCCCTCGACGGCATCACCGCCCTCACCGGCCTGCCCGACGTCTACGGCGACCCTCGACGCTACCACCAGATGGCCGTGGCCGCGCTGCCGCCGATCGCGGACCTGCCATCACTCAAGAACGTGCTCTACGACGAGTTCCGCGTCCAGATCCCCTGCACCCGCTGGCGCGACCGCGCGTTCGTCCGCGTCTCCATTCAGGCGTATAACGACGAGGCCGACGTCGACGCGCTTCTGGCCGCCCTGGAACGGCTGCTCCCCTACCACCTCGCCGGGTGACCCGGCGCCCCTTCCACAATCCGCAATCCACAAACGGGCGCAGCAGGCTGCGCCCCTACTCCTCGGCGTCGAGGTCGTCCAGGATGTCCCGCAACTCCTGCTCCCACATGTCATCCAGCGGCTCGAACGGCAGTTCGGTGAATGATTCGTTTACCGTCTCCAGATAGGTGCGCACGTCCAGCTGCGGCATCGCCCGCTCCAGATCGGCCATCTTGTCGTCCATGATGCGCACCAGCCGCTCGCTCTTGCGCCGCAGGTCGGAAAGGTCCATCCCCAGCCGGAACATGTAGTCGACGCGCTTCATCAGGTCAAACCACCCCTTGTAGTCGTTCTCGATGCGCACGCCCTGCGGCAAATCCTCCGAGCCGGAGAAGTCATAGGCCGGCACGAAGACGTACAACCCCACCAGCTCTACCCCCTCCCGCTCGGCCCGGTCGGCCATGTAGGTGCCAACCGAAGCGCCCCCCTCGTAATTGGAAAAGCTCACGGCATACGCCTCCAGCTCCTCGCGCATCGCGGGCAGGCTGTAGACGCAGGCCACGAACCGATCCCGATCGTAAGGCATGGCGCCGAAGACGCCGCCCACGACGACGATCCGACTGACCTTCAGCGCGCGGACGGCGGCGAAGAACGCGTCCGCGTAACGCTCGATGTTCAGGTGCGGCTCGTCCCCGAGAAAGATGACCACACCCTTGCGCTCGTCGCCGGCAAAATAGAGCTCGTTGCGATAGCGCTCCAGCTCCTGCCGATAGCCGTCCTTGAGCTTGATCTCCGGCCGCAGGAAATGGTGCGTGCCGGGCACCTGAAAGAGGTAGTAGCCGTGGTCCGGCAGGTGGCCAATCGGCTGCGCGTCGGTCTGGCGGACCAGATACTCCGGCAGGCCAGACGAGGCCGAGCCGGCGTCCGCCCACTGGCGCCAGCCGGCGATCATGTATACCTCGTTGGCGGTCGGGGTCTCGGTCAGGCTGAACAGATCGCTCATGGCAGTCACCGCAACGGCCGCCGGCGCCCGGCGCCGGCTGACCGGATCAGGAAGGGGGAGTCACCCTCATAGGATCGCATACTATGGCTGACTTGGCAACGTCCCCCGGGCGGCCGT
>JBFGLK010000339.1:0-4567 GCA_041576195.1 Promineifilaceae bacterium (SeqCode) | reverse complement strand
GCAGCTGCGCCGCCAGATCGCCGACGTCGAAGTCATCTCCACAGATAGCGAGCTGGAGGCACTGTTGCTCGAGATGACGCTCATCAAGAAGCATCAACCACATTACAACGTGCGCTTGAAAGATGATAAGCGCTATCCATACATCAAGGTCCATTGGTCCAATGACTATCCGAAGGTCACGGTGACGCGACGTATGGAACGGGATGGTTCCCGATATTTCGGGCCTTACACGTCCGTGTGGGCCGTCCACCAGACGCTGGACCTGTTACGCAAGATCTTCCCCTATCTCACGTGTGATCGCGTCATCAGCGGCAATGACGACCGGGCCTGTCTCTACTACGACATCAAGTTGTGCAATGCTCCCTGCATCGGCGCGGTCGATAAAGCCGGATACCGAGGGATGATCCGGCAATTAATGGAGTTTCTGGACGGCAAGTCAGAGCAAATCATTCGGGACCTGGAGCAGCAGATGCAGGGTGCGGCCGAGTCGCTACAGTTTGAAAAAGCGGCCGAGATCCGGGACCAGCTCCAGGCCGTCAATCGGATCGTGGCCAAGCAAAAAGTAATCGCCGCCGCTAACACCGATCAGGACGTGATCGCCTTTGCTCGTGAAAAAGGGGATGCCTGCGTCCAGGTCTTCTTCGTCCGGCATGGCAAACTCATCGGCCGTGAATACTTTTTGCTCGACGGGACCGAGGGCGAAAGTGATGCCGACGTACTCCAGGATTTCATCACCCAGTTCTACGACGAGGCGGCCCACATCCCGAAGGAAGTGTTGCTTCCGAACGAGGTGGACGAGGCGCGCATCATCGAGCAGTGGCTCAACCAGAAGCGGGGCACCCGCGTCCGCATCCACGTGCCCCAGCGCGGCAAGAAGAAGCAACTGGTGGAAATGGCGGCCAAGAACGCCACCGACACGCTAAACACCCTCCGCCAACAGTGGGCCAACGACCGCTCGCAGCACGTGGAGGAGATGGCCGAACTGCAGCGCATGCTCGAGCTGCCCTACCCGCCGGCCCGAATCGAGTGCTATGACATCAGCCACGCCCAGGGTCGTTTTCCGGTCGGGTCAATGGTCGTCTTCGTCCAGGGCGCGCCGCGCAAGAGCGACTATCGCCGCTTCAATATCCAAAGCGTGGGCAATGACGACTACGGGGCGATGCGTGAGGTTCTCACACGCCGCTTCGAGCGCCATCGCGCCGCGACGTCGGGCGAATTGCACGACCCGGCCGAGATCGGCAAGAAGCGCAAGGAGACCGCCTGGGCCCTTCTGCCAGACCTGCTCATCGTCGACGGGGGGAAGGGCCAGCTGCACGTCGCGCAGGAGGTTCTTGACGCCTTCGGCCTCCTCGGCGACGTTCCTCTCGCCGGGTTGGCCAAGCAAGAAGAGGCGATATTCCGGCCGGGAACGGCCAATCCGGTCCACCTGGGCCGTCGCTCGCCCGCCCTTCACCTGGTGCAGCGGGTGCGCGACGAGGCCCACCGCTTCGCAAACGCGGGCCATCGCAAACGGCGGAGCAAGGCCGGCGTCGCCTCGATACTTGACAGCGTGCCCGGCATCGGCCCGCAGCGCCGCCGCGTCCTGCTCGAGCGCTTCGGTTCGCTGGACGCCATCCGCCAGGCTACGCTCGAAGAGCTGGCCACCGTCCCCGGCATACCGTACGACGTGGCCGCCGCCGTGAAGGCCCACCTGGACTGACCGGTGGGGCGACTCGCCTGAGTCGCCCGTCGCTGCCGGCCACCTCGTGGGGCGACTCGCCTGAGCCGCCACACATTGCCAGCCACCTCGTGGGGCGACTCGCCTGAGTCGCCACGCATTGCCAGCCACCTTCGCGAATTGACGGGTCACGCCACAAAGACCGCTTGACACGATAGAACAGTTGTGCTAAATTGCCGACATAGAACACGTGTGCTAATTGCCGACGCGATCCCGGTCGCGCCCAAGGAGGAACAGACATGAGACTGGCCGGCACGTTCAAGCGCTCGTTCGACTTAAGCATCTTCTACCAGCGCCAGGTGGTCATCGCCGTCATTCTCGCGGTTGCCCTACTCGCCTTCGAGATGTTCAACTTTGACACCACCCAATATGCGTTGCGCAGCCTGCTCGGCGAGGCGGCGTTCCTCAGCCTCCCCTGGGCCACCATCCTGGCCATCGCCTTCTGCGCAATCGACTTCGCCGGTCTGGTGCGCTTCTTTTCTCCAGGTCAGGTCGCGGCGCCCTCGAAAGAAGTCTGGTACCTCATGGGCGCCTGGCTACTGGGCGCGACGATGAACGCCTTGATGACCTGGTGGGCCATCTCCCTCACGCTTATCAACCACGAGTTTGGCAACGAGGTCCTTTCGCGCGGCGAGTTGCTCCGGATCGTGCCCATCTTCGTGGCGCTGTTGGTCTGGCTCACACGTATCTTGTTCATTGGCGGACTGACGCTGGCCGGCGGCCACCTGTTGGGCCTCGGCGGGGATGATTCCCTGCCCCTGCCCGTCCGCAATCGGCGCCCCGGCCGCCCGATGGCCCGGGGAGAGCGCCCATCCCGTCCGGCCCCGGAAGCGCCCGCCGTCCCGGCCTCAGCACGCCCGGCCCGCGCCGAGCGGCCGCGCACGTCGACGCCCTCACGACCGGCGCGCTCGCAGCCCCCCACGCGTCGGGCACCGGAGCGCGGTCGTCAGCGCCCGCCCATGCCACCCATCGGCCAGCGCCTGCCACTGAAGGCTGACCGCCGGCGTCACGGCTAGGTCGGAAGTCAGGTTGGCGCGAGCCGCTGAACGCTCTAGAATTGCCCTGGCGAAAGGCGTCCAATGACCTACCTTGAGCAACCCGTCCGCACGTTTCCGATTAGCACGCCATTCACGCACGTGAACGACTTCCACGAGGCGGAGACCCGCATCACGACATCGGAGGCGTTCTACCTCCAGCCGGTTCAATCGCACGGCAGAATGCTCTTTTTGCTGGGCTTTGCCGTCGGTCTCGCCGTGGTCTTCGCCCTGATTCGGCCCACGGCCGACACGCGACCCGCCGTCGCCGAGGCGGCGCCGCCGGCGGCGCAAGCGCCGGACGGCATGGGCAGCTTGGCGCTGATCTCCCCCCTGTTCTCCCCGACAGTGCAGTACTGGGCGCCGAAGATCGCCGCCTGGGCGGGCGCCTTTGATGTCGACCCGAACATGGTGGCCACGGTCATGCAGATCGAATCGTGCGGCGATCCGCTCGCCGTCTCGCACGCGGGCGCCCAGGGGCTGTTTCAGGTGATGCCCTTCCACTTCGCCGCCGGCGAGGTTATGCTCGACCCAGACACCAACGCGCGGCGGGGGATTGCCTACCTGGTAGAGCGCCTGGAGCAGACTGGTGGTGATGTCGGCCGGGCCTTCGCCGGCTACAACGGCGGCCACGTGGCCGCTGGCGGCAGCTGGGACAGCTGGGCGGACGAGACGCAACGCTACTTCATCTGGAGTACCGGCATCTATGGCGAGGTGCTTGCCGGCCAGGCGCGAAGCGAGACGCTGGATCGCTGGATGCAGGCCGGCGGTGCCAGCCTCTGCCGGCAGGCAGCGCAACGCCTCGGTCTCCAGTAATCGTGCCCTGTAGCACGCCATGAGAAGCGGGCCAATGGCCCGCTTTTTTTCTTGCTGTTGGGTTTGACGGCGGTGGGGGCTGGACCTATACTCGGTCGAATCGTGTGGAGCTACCGGCCCGGCGATCCGCGCCGTTGCAGACTGGAGGATGCTATGCCCGTCACCCTGACTTATCACGGACATTCTGCCCTGTCGCTGAACGTCGATGGCACGCGCCTGGTCGTCGACCCGTTCTTCGACGACAATCCGCTCGCCCGCACGCGCGCGGCAAGTGTCAGAGCCGACTTCATCCTGCTGACCCATGGTCATGGCGACCACGTTGGCGACACGCTGTCGATTGCGCGGCGCACGGGGGCCACCGTGATTGCCAACTTCGAGATTGCCACATGGGTCAATGAAAAGGGCCACGCCAGCACGCACCCGCAGCACATCGGTGGCGCCTGGACGCACCCGTTTGGCCGCGTGAAGATGACGCCCGCGCTCCACGGATCCATGCTGCCAGACGGCGCTAACGGCGGCATGCCGGGTGGATTCCTCTTGGAGGTGGCAAACAAGCGTATCTACGTAGCGGGCGATACCGCCCTGTTTTCGGACATGGCGTTGATTGGGCGCGGCGGGCTCGACCTGGCCGTGCTGCCGATTGGCGACAACTTCACAATGGGCCCGGAAGACGCCTTGCTCGCTCTCGACTATCTGAAGCCCAAGGCGGTCATCCCCTGCCATTACAATACCTGGCCCCTGATCGCGGTCGACGTGCCGGCATGGGCCGAGCGCGTCTCGCGCGAAACGGACGTTCATCCCGTCGTCCTCGACGTCGACGGGCAGTACACCGTATGATCTCGCCCTCGCGGCGAGAAGGAGATCTTGCAGGATGAGATCGATCGTGTCTCGGATCCTGGCCGCACACGGTGCCGATGACTTGACGTCTACCCAACGTCGTGGCGCCCGGCCGTTTGGTTGGGTCGTGCTGTTTCTGTTGTTGCTTGGCCTGAGCAGTCTT
>JBFGLK010000338.1:0-4583 GCA_041576195.1 Promineifilaceae bacterium (SeqCode) | reverse complement strand
TTGCCCTGGCCGGCGGCGCGGCGGGTCCGCGCCTCCGCCTCGGAGAGGCCGGGGAGGGCAACGTTGGGGAGGGAAGTCATCATGAGTGGGAAGCGCGGAATGCGGGGCGAGCGGTCCTGGACCATTGGACCATACGACCCAACGACTATGCGACTCCGTCCTCCGAGCTGCCTTGACTGATCAGGTCATCCAGCGTCAGGGACAGGGCGGCGGCCAGGCGGGCCAGGACCTCGGTGGTGCCGGCACGGCGGCCGCGCTCCAGCTGGGAGAGATAGGGCGGGCTGATGCCGGCAGCCCGGGCCAGCTGGGCCTGGGTCAGGCCGCGGTGGCGGCGCCAGACGCGGATCGGGTTGGCCCCATCCACCAGAGCGCAGGCGACGCCGGCCGGGATCAACTCCTCCTCCCCTCGGGCCAGCGCCTCCTTGACCGCGTCATACTCCCGGATGTCCGCCCACATCTCTGCCGCGGCCCGCAGCCGCTCGTACTCCTCGTAGGGCACCACCGCCCACTCCGGCTTACCGTCCTTGAGGATGATTTGCACGCTCATCGAATCACTCCACCGCGTTGCCCGATCCGTAACACCAACACCAGCAACCGATCGTCCAGTCCCCAACGCGCAGATGATAGCCTGGCCTGCCCCGCAGCCGGGTCGCGCTCGGGTGGTGCCCCTACGGATCGGCCGCGATTTGCTCCAATTTACTCCGCAGACGCCCGACTGTGTGGCGGGGCATGCGGCGCATGGCCCTCACTGTTTGTCTGGAGTAAGAAACCTCGTACACACAATCAATGTTAGCATAATGCTAATATCCGGCGAGAGCAAATTTGTAATTCGGCTCAGCTCCGCTGCCCCGTGGTCCAGAAGCCAGATGTGGATATCCACGTCAGCACGGCCCAAAAGGCAGCGCAGCAAAAGGCGCCAAAGAAAGCCTCGCCGTGCTCCATCGCCGTCAGCGTATCCAGCAAGGTGAAAACCGCCACCACGAATAAGGTGAGCAAGACCGTCCAGACGACACGACAGCCGTGGTACGGGTCGTCCTTCGGCGAGGGGCGGTACGTCATGGCGGCGGTTGCGCCTGGCGCGCCCGGGCCAGAGCCTGGCGGGCGACCGCTTCCAGCGCCTCCGGATAGGCGAAGCCATGGCGCCGGGCCAGGTCCGGGGCGACGTGGCGATAGGCGTGGATCAGGCTGTCCGCCGCCGCGGCCATGGCGCCCGGTGTGAAGGCGGCAAACGAGCGCTCGAGCGGGGCCAGCACCGCTGCCGGCACCGCGCGCTCGAGCTTCTCATACCCGTCCGCCCAGACTGTGAACTCCCGGTCCAGCCGGAACAGGTTGAGACATCGCCGGCGCATCGACTCCAGGCACCCGGCCGCCGTCCAGGGCTGGCCCCGCCCCACCGCCACGGCATAGAGCGAGAGATCCCGCCAGAACCAGGCCATCTCCTGCCACAGGAACCGGCGCTGCTCATCCTCGCCCGGCTGCTGCCAGGGAAAAGTCACCCCGTCCAGGAGCCCGGCTTTGTCTACCAGGACGCGGTGCGGCCCGCCGTGGATGTGCCGGAACCGCTCGGGTCGGGCCAGCCCGAGCTCGCCCTGTACGCCGTCCTCGAGGATGAAGACGAGCATGTCGAAGCCGAAGCCGTCGAAATGCTCCAGGAAGACGGGCGTGGCGAAGCCGGCGAAAAAGGCGCGGTGCGTGGCCAGGAAGTCGTCGTAGGCGTCGGGCCGGATGAGGACGTAGAGGTCAAGGTCGGAGAAGGCGTCGACGCGGCCCGTGGCGAACGAGCCGCCGACGAACGCGGCCAGGACGCGGTCGTCTACCGCGCAATGGGCGGCGAAGGCGGCGAGGGTGCGCTCGCGGGGGTCAAGCGGCTCAGGCATCGCGCTACCTCAGGACCGGGAGTCCTTGAAGGACGTCCAGTCCTCGATATCAAACCGGACCGAGCGCCGCCATAGAAAGCAGGACGGGCCTTCCACCAATACCACTGCCATGCCCCTACTCGCCGGCGTAGGCCCGTTCCAGCGCGGCGATGTCCAGCTTGCCCATGGCCAGCATCGCCCGGGTCACGCGCTCGGTTCGGGCGTCCTCGTCCTGCATCAGCGCCATCAGGGCGGTGGGGACCACCTGCCACTGAACGCCAAAACGGTCGGTGATCCAGCCACACTGGCCCGGCTCACCGCCTTCGCCCAGTTTCTCCCAGAGCCTGTCCACCTCTGCCTGGCCCTCGCACTGGATCAGCAGGGACATGGCCGGGCTATGGGGGAAGCCGGGGCCGCCGTTGATAATGGTGAACGCCTGCCCGGCCAGGGTGAAGGTGGCGGTCAGAACGTCGCCCTTGGGTCCGGGACCGGCGTCGCCGTAGCGGGTGATGGAGAGAACGTGGGAGTCGGGGAAGAGCGACGTATAGAGCGCGACAGCCTCCTCGACCCGGCCATCGAACCAGAGATTGGTGACGATCTTCTGCATGGGGGATCTTCCTGTTTATGAACGAGCCGCTGGGCCGCGCGGCCGATCGGGCGACGGTCGCGGGCGGGATCAAGCTTCCTGGATTGGGAGGTTTTGCGCGAAAGGGCCGACGCACCGCCGTCGGCCACGGTGCTCCAGCCCTCAGGGCAGCAGGAGCACTTTGCCCTTGCTCTGGCGGGCCTCCATGTAGCGATGAGCCGCCGCCGCCTCGGCCAGGGGAAACGCCCGATCCAGGCGCACGCGCAGCTCGCCGGCGGCGATCCAGCGAAAAAGATCCCCGGCGCGGGCGAGCAGCTCCTCGCGGGTGGCCGTGTAGTGGCCCAGGCTGGGCCGGGTGATGAACAGCGAGCCCTTGCGATTGAGGGCCTGGAGGTCGAACGGGGGCACCCGGCCGCTGGACTGGCCGTAGAGGGCCAGAAGGCCGCGCGGCCGCAGGCAGTCGAGGCTGCGCTCGAAGGTGTCCTGGCCCACCGAGTCGTAGACGACGTCCACTCCGGCGCCGCCGGTGAGGCGCATCGTCTCCGCGTGGAAGTCGACCTCCGTGTAGCGGATGACGGCGTCGGCTCCGGCCTCGCGGGCCAGGGCTGCCTTTTCCTCCGTGGAGACAGTGCCGATGACCCGGGCGCCGCGGCGCCGGGCCAGCTGGACGAGGAGCTGGCCGACCCCGCCGGCCGCGGCGTGGACCAGCGTGGTGTGACCGGGCGCCAGGGGGAAGGTACTGTGGGCGAGGTAGTGGGCGGTCATACCCTGGAGCATGGTGGCCGCCGCCGTTTGCAGGTCGATGGCCTCCGGCACGGGCACCAGGCGGTCTGCCGGCACGACGTTTTGCTCGGCGTAGGAACCACCGCCGCCGCTGTAGGCGACGCGATCGCCGGAGGCCACCTCGGTCACGCCGGGCCCGACCGCCGTCACCACGCCGGCGGCCTCCTGCCCCGGCGTAAACGGGAGCGCCAGCGGGTACCAGCCGCGGCGGTGGTAGATGTCGATGAAGTTGACGCCGGCGGCCTCGAGGCGCACCAGGACCTGGCCGGGGCCGGGGGTGGGCCCCGGCAGCTCGGCGAGCTGCAGGACCTCTGCCGGGCCATACTGGGCGATGCGAATGGCTTTCATGGTCGTGCTCCTGGGAGTAGTATGGACATAGTATAGCGGTCCGCGTCGTCGCGCGGGCGAATGGTCCCATGTAGGGGCGCAGCCTGCTGCGCCCATGTCGCGCCCATGTCGCGGGTGGGCGAGGCGACCGGTAGGTCGCCCGTGGTCATATTGTCC
This sequence comes from Promineifilaceae bacterium (SeqCode), assembly GCA_041576195.1. Lineage (GTDB taxonomy): Bacteria > Chloroflexota > Anaerolineae > Promineifilales > Promineifilaceae > JAGVTM01. The sequence goes on along the minus strand of JBFGLK010000338.1, from coordinate 854 downwards.
GGTGGTCGGGGGCAGCGGTGCGTTCCGCCCCGCGCCGGCAAATGGGCCGATGATCGCCGACGTCTTTCTCGCGGCCTACTCGCGCACCGCCCTTTGCGCGATTTTCACCCGCCGGGCCCCGCGGGCGCCTGCCCCCCTCCAGGCTCAGTGGCATAATGGAGCCACTGCTTCTAACCCTGCGCCCCTCGCCAGGGAAGGGACACCAAAGGAGGGACCCCGATGCCGCGCTCATTCGCCGATCGCCCGGTCGTTCGAACCAGAACGCCGTTGACCTGGTTCGCTCTGCTTGCCTTCGTCGCCTGGGTACTGGCCCTGGTCGCCGGCACCGACCCCGCGCGGGCCGTGGACGCGCCCCTACCGCCCGACTGCCGGTTGATCCCCATCGCGCTCTCCAGCCAGACGCTGGAAGGCGTCGCGCCGGGCAGCACGCTGCCGGATATCTTCAACGGCTCCCAGTCGGGGAGCTTCGGCTGGCTCAGCTGGAGTGGCGAGCAGGGCGTCCCGTCGCTGGTAACCAGCCTGACCTACCCGGGCGACAGCGAGACGTACGTCAACCCGAACGATCCGGACGATCACCTGCTCTCCCTTGGCGATTGGGTCCAGGGGCGACCGGGCGTGTCCAACAGCAGCCAGGTGCGCGCCGCGCTGGACGCGCTCAAGGCCGTGGACGTCGACGTCCCGGTCTGGGACAGCGCCACGGGCGGCGGCAGCAACAGCCAGTACCACGTCGTCGCCTTCGCTCGGGTGCGCCTGCTCGACTACTATCTGCCCGGCCAGAACCGGATCACGGCCCAGTTCCTCGGTTACTCCTGCGGCAGCGGCACACCCACCCCGACGCCCACGCCCGAGGCCAC
>JBFGLK010000337.1:0-4588 GCA_041576195.1 Promineifilaceae bacterium (SeqCode) | reverse complement strand
CGGTGCCGGCAAGACGACGACCCTGCTGCTGTGCACGGGCCTCATCCCCAAGAGCCTGGGGCGCATGCGGGGCGACGTGACCCTGTTCGGCCACAATACCAAGGAGGCCTCGCTGAGCCAGATGGGGCGCCTGGCGCGGATCGTCTTTCCCAGCGCCGTGCAGGGGCTGGTCGGCCTCAGCGTGCGCGACGAGCTGGCGTTCAGCCTGCGCACGAGCCCCGAGGAGCCGGCGGCGTACCCCGAGCTGATGGCCGACGCGTTGCGCCTCGTCGGCCTGGACGAAAGCTTCCTGGACCGGCAGACCCTGAACCTCTCCGGCGGCGAGATGCAGCGGGTGGCATTAGCCTCGGCCATCGTGGCCCGGCCACGTCTGCTGGCGCTGGACGACGTCACCGTGCAGCTCGACCCGGTCGGCAAACGCGAGGTGGTGGCCGCGCTGCAGACCATGCTCGAAGGGCGGATGACCACCGTCATGACCGACCCGCACGTGGAGCTGCTGGCTCAGGCCGGCGACCGGTTCATCGCCCTGGAGGCGGGGCGGATCGTCGGCGACGGGGCGGCGCTGGATGGGGCGGCATTGGAGCGGGCCAGCCTGCGCGTGCCCCAGATGTGGCGGCTGGGGCGAGCGCTGGGCCGGGCGCTCCCGGTGCGCCTGGAGGAGGCGTTACCGTTGCTGCGTGACGCGGTCCAGACACCGCCGGACTTCGCGGTGTCGCCCGGGCCGGAAGGCGAGCCCGGCATCCGCGCTACGGGCCTCACCTATCAGTATGAGAACGGCCCGGTGGCCGTCCGGGGGGTGGACGTCGCCTTCTGGCCGGGCGAGTTTGTGACCATCCTTGGCTCAAACGGCTCGGGCAAGACCACGATGGCCCTGGCTCTGGCCGGCGCGCTGGAGCCCACCGCCGGCGACGTGACCATCGACGGCGAGCCGTTCACCCCGGCCCGCCATCGTGGCCAGATCGGCTACGTCTTCCAGGAGCCGGTGAACCAGATCGTGACGATGAAGGTGCGCGACGAGCTGGCCTTCGGGCCGCAGCAACTGGGCTGGGACGAGGCCGCGGTCGCCGGGGCGGTGGCCCGCGAGCTGGCGCGCTTCGACCTGGACCCGGAGGCCGTGCCGCTGAGCCTGTCGCCCGCGGCGGCGCGCAAGCTGGCGATCGCGGCCACACTGACGATGCAGCCGCGCCTGATCATCCTGGACGAGCCGACGAACAACCTGGACGAGGCCGAGGTGAGCGCCCTGATGGCCCATCTGCGGGCGTTGCGCGCCGGGGGGACGGCGGTCGTGCTCATCACGCACGACGTCGAGGTGGCCTGCGACCATGCCGACCGCGTGATCGTCATGTCGCGGGGCGAGATCCTGGCCGACGGCCCGACGCGGACGATCATGGCCGAGCGCGTGCTGCTGCGGCAGAGCGACGTCGTCGTCCCACCCGTGGTCGAGGCGTCACTGGCGCTGTGGCCGGAACGGCTGCCGGCCCTGACCGTGGCGGAGCTGGCGCCGGCATTCGCGCCGGTAGAAGCGTAGGGAGGATCGGGGGCCGGGGATCCGGGGTTGGGGCCGTAGGGGCGCAGGATATGGCGCCCGTACGGGGCGCCGATCGGGTGGGAATCGGGGCCGGGGCGGGCTACCCGGGTACAATAGGCCGGACCGGGAGGGCGGGGAGCCGGTAAGCGCCGGGCCAGCCGGCGCGTCTGAGGACGACCATGGGGCTCTATCTGCTGACCATGCCGGAGCGCCTGTTCCGCAGCCTGGTGGTGTTGGTGGCCGGTCTGCTCTACGAGCTGAGCCGGTTGCTGCCGAGCTCGATCCGGCGTTCCCATTTATATCAGGCGGTCGTGGCGCGGGGGCTGCGTATCCTGATGGAGCTCGTCGGCGGGGCGGTGGGCGTCATGCCGCCGGATCCGATCGACGTCCGCGAGCTGACGGCGCGCAAGGCGGCGGGCAACGTGCTGGAGGTGGCCAGCGTGATGCTCGTCGGCTGGTCGCCCTTGTGGCTGCTGGCGGCCACGGCCGATCTGACCAGCGGCACGAAGGCGTACCTGGAGGCGTTTGGCCGCGAGTTGCGCGACCGGGGCGTGATCGGTCCGACGGCGGCCATGGGCTCGGCGGCGGAGCTGCTGGAGGCGCTGCACGACACGTCGGGCCTGTTCGCCGACGCCATCGACGTGCCGCCGTTGAACGCGAGCGACCTGCGGCTGAGCCTGGCAGACATGCAGAACAGCCTGACGACGTTGAAAGACAACGTCGGCCACCTGCCCGGCCCGCGGGAACAGGCGGCGCTCTATGAGGAGATGCGGGCCGTTGCCGGCAGCCAGGGGCAGTCGTTATGGGCGGTGTCCGGGGCGATCGCCGCCGGCGCCGTGCGGGCCGGGGTGCGCATGGGGAGTGTGCACGTCTACGACTACTATCGGCGGGCTCTGGCGGAGATCGCAACCCACGGCTTCGCGCCGTACGTGCAGCGGCAGGCCCGTCCTTACTCGCTGGCCATCCGGTGCCACCTCGACCCGGCGCACGCCACGCACACCGAGCTGGCGTTGCGCCGAGCGTGGGGGTGGGTGAGGCGGTAGGGGCACAGCCTGCTGCGCCCGAGTGCAGAATGCGGACCGCGGAGCGCGAGTGGTCCGCGAGAATAACCTCGACAGATGTCTGCGCGTCTGCCAGAGCGCTGCCGTGCGACGACCAAGGACTACTTGACCACACGACTCCTTGGCCGGCTGGCGGCGACGATGTGGGCCGGGGCGGGGAAGGCCACGGCGCCGTCCGCGGTGACGAAGGGTTGCAGGGTGGCCTTCGCTTCCGCCAGCAGCCGCTCGTATTGCGCGTCGTCGATCATTTCGGCCAGGGTCCAGCCTTTGATGTCCGTGTAGACCCAGTCGGCGATCGACGGATAGCGGGCCGTGCCGGGGTGGGTCGTGATCGTCGCGTCGGGCATGCCGGCGGCGGCGAAGAGGGCGTGGAGTGCCGGCACGTCGCCGAGCACATAGGGCGCGCGTAGGCCCTTGGCCGCTTCTGGGCCGAAGAGGCGATCCAGCAGCTCGACCATGACGTCGTAGCCGGGCGTGTTGGCCAGCGTGTCCCACACCGCCACGGCCAGGCGGCCCCCGGGCCGCAATACCCGGGCCATCTCCCGCAGGGCGCCCACCTGGTCCGCGAAGAACATCAGCCCGAATTGGCTGACCACGGCGTCGAAGTGGGCGTCGGGGAAGGGCAGCGCCTCGGCGCGCCCCTCGCGCCAGCTGATGTCGGGCGCTTCACGGCGGGCGACGGCGAGCATCCCCGGGTTCAAGTCGAGCCCGACGACCGCGCCGTCCGGCCCAACCCACGCGGCGGCGGCGCGGGCCAGGACGCCGGTGCCACAGGCGACGTCGAGCACCTGGTGGCCGGGCCGGACGCCGGCGGCGTCGAGGACCCGGTCGGTCCATTGGGTGAATAGTGCCGGCAGGAAAAACGTCTCGTAGACCTCGGCCGCGCTGTGCGCGACCTGGCCGGTCTCGGTCGGTTGCATGAGGATCCTCCAGAACAACACGGGGCCGCGTCGGTGGAGGGCGCGACGATCTTCGCTGTCAGCGTACGCGGGCCGGGATGTGATGTCCAGTGCGAATTCTGCACCGATTGTGATATGGTAAGGGCGTAGGCCATGGCGGATTGCGGATTGTGCAATGCAGGGGCGCAGCCTGCCGCGCCCGATTGCGGAATGTAGGTGCGCAGCATATCGCGCCCGTACAGGGGCCCGCCCCGCCCGCACAAACATGGAGGACGGTGAGGATGCGATATGGGCAGTATTGCCCGGTGGCCATGGCGGTCGAGATCCTGGGGGACCGGTGGACGCTCCTGATCGTCCGCGATCTACTCACAGGCACCCGCCACTTCAACGACCTGGAGCGCGGGCTGCCCGGGATCTCGCGCGGGTTGCTGGCGGACCGGTTACGCCGCCTGGAGCGGGCCGGCGTGGTGGTAAAGGAGACAGGGCGGGACGGGCGCCGCACGACCGCGTATCATCTCACCCAGGCCGGGCAAGAGCTGGAGGCCGTCGTTGGGGCATTGCTGGTCTGGGGCGTGCGCTGGGCGTTTGGCGAGCCGCGGCCGGAGGACCTGGACCCGTTGCTCCTGCTCTGGTGGATGCGCGATCGGGTGCATCGCGAGCGGTTGCCCGAGGGGCGGGTCGTCGTCCAGTTCGACTTCACCGGCGCCGCCGAAGCGCGCTACTGGCTCGTGCTGGCCAGGGAGGACATCTCGGTCTGCCTGACGCATCCGGGCTTTGCCGTCGACGTCCTGGTGACGGCGGACCTGGCGACCTACTTCAAGATCTGGCTGGGCCGGGCGCGGATCGAAGACGCGCAGCGGGAGGGGACCGTGCAGATCGAGGCGATCCCGCGACTGGCGCGCGCCTTCCCGCGGTGGTTTGCGTATAGCGCGGCGGCCCTGGCCGTCCGGGCGACGTCGTAGGGGCGTAGCCGGTTGCGGATTGCGCCCCTACATTGCGCCCATGATGGGTGATCATCCATGACCGAGGACGACGTTCGCGTGACCATCGCCGGACTGCCGTCGCTGGCAGAAGCGCAGCGGGTGGTGGACCGGGTGGCG
>JBFGLK010000336.1:0-4602 GCA_041576195.1 Promineifilaceae bacterium (SeqCode) | reverse complement strand
GCGAAGCGCATGGACACCCTCCTGGGGTGAGCCCCGCCACGACCCTGGCGTCACCCGGTCAGCAGCCCATACCCTGAAGGCCAGAGAGAGGAAGAAGGGGGAGCGGTTGACGGCCCGAGGAAAGCGCCTACAATGTGCGCGACGACGACCGGGATGCGGTTAGGCCGGCGGGGTTGGCTGTAGCGGCCTGCTCGCTGTGGAGGAAGGAGGGTACAGGCATTATAGAAAAGTTGACTGTTAGCTGTCAATTATCGAAAACCATACAGATGTATGGCTTTTCCCCCGCCGCCGCGGCCCGACGGCCCGGACCGGCCCGATGGACCACGGCCTGCTGAGCACCCGCGAGGTCGGCGAGCGGCTGGCGGTTTCCGAGCGGACGATCGCCCGCTGGTGCCAGGACGGGTTGGTGCCCGGCGCCTTCAAGGTCGGGCGCGCCTGGCTTATCCCGGAAGCGTCGCTCGCGGCCATCGACCGCCCGCGCCTGGGCCGGCCCCTGGGCGAACCGAAGCCGGATTACGGGCGCCAGCAGGAAGGTGACCCGACTGACGATGTGTTATAATGGCGGGCGCGCTGGCAGGTCGCGCGTGGCGCCTGCCGGCAAGGCAACAGCGGGCGACCCCCGTTTCATTGAGGAGCATTCATGGCCAAACAGAACCCGACTCGCAAACCGGCGCCGCGGCGCGACAACAGCTTTATCGAACGGTTCCGCCGTCAATCCTTCTCCGAAAAGGTGATGTTCATTCTCAGCCTGTTGATCGTGGTCGCCATGGTGCTGGGCCTCTTCGTCAGCTTCATTCCCAGCGCGCTTGGCTAGACGCGGCTCCGGGGAGCCACCCCGCCGCCCACCCGCAACGCGGATCGACGCGCCGCGGTCGCGCGCGGCGCTGTCCCGCCGCCTGGCGCTAGAACGGTAGCAGGATGACCACGAGCACTGCCCCCAGCGCGACCAACCCATAGGCCCGCACGGCCTGGAGGTCGAGCTGCCGGCGACGGTGCTGGAGCAACAGCCCCACCGTAACGTAATAGAGCACCAGCAGCAGGAGCCCGGTGCGCAGCCTGCCCAGGGGCCAATAGCTGATGGCCCAGGTCGCCTGCGCCATGATGACGGCGCCGACCCCCGCCAGCAGGAACGACTCGTCCAGCCGTCCGCCAAGCGCCCAGAGGAGGCGCGCGGCCAGCAAGCCCGTGGCCACGAAGGCAACCACCGACTGAGTGATGGCGGCCACCTGCCAGCCGACGATGGCTTCCAGCAAGACCAGCGCCGCCAGGTGGTTGAACATCAGCATCCCCCATTGCCACGACGCCGTGGCCCGCACCCGCGGGCTGACGGCGAAGTACTCCAGCGTGATGGCCAGGGCCAGCAGCCCGCCAGCGGCCACCAGGCTAAAGACCCACAGCTCCCAATCCACCAGGTCGCCGAGGACGACGCTCAGGCCGCCGGCCAGTAACACCGGCGTCAGGCAGTACATGGCGACGGCGTCCAGCGTCTGCTGCCGCACGCGAGGGTGATTGCGGATGAGCGACAGCGTGCCCACGCCGGCCAGCCCGACGAGGATGCCCGCCTGGAGCCAGGGCAACAGCCGGGCCGGGGGCAGGGCGGACGGCAACCACGCCGGGTCCAGACCCGCGTCGGCCAGCCGCAAGAGGCGGCTCAGCGCCAGGCCGAGCAGGAGCACGCCCGTGAGGATACCGATGCGATCGCGGTCGAGTGGATCCGTGCCGTTCACGCGGCCAGCTTCTCCTTAGCGGCGCCCGGCCCACTGGCGGGCGGGCGATGGCGGTGGATGCGGGCCCTATTGTATGGCGAAGGCGACGAACGCGGAAGCATGACCGATGGGCGATGCGTGGCGTTTCGGCCCCAGGCTATAATCCGGGCATGATCGACGCGCTCTTGCTCGCCCTGCTCGGGCTTCCGGCCGGCGTGCTCATCAACGCGCTGGCCGATTCGCTGCCGGCACGCGCCCGCCCGCACGCGCCGGCCTGCCGGCACTGCGACCACGCGCACCGCCCGGCCCACTGGCTCGCCGGCGCCCGCCACCTGACCGGGCGCGACGCCTGCCCCACCTGCGGGCAGCCGGAAGGCATCCGGCCGCTGGCGGTCGAGGCGGCCACCGTCGCCCTCTTCGCCTTCCTTGGCTGGACGATCGACGAGCCCCTGACGCGATACGTCACCGCCTTCTATTGCGCCGTCCTGATCCTGGTCATCGTCACCGATCTGGAACACCGGCTCATTTTCCACGCCGTCACCTTCCCGGTGACCGTTCTGGCCCTGGCGGCGGGCCTGTTCCTGCCGGGACGGACCTGGGCCCTCGCACTGGCCGGCGCCGCCGGCGGTTTTCTCCTCTTCCTTCTCCTCTTCTGGCTCGGTCGCCTCCTCTTCGGCCCCGGCTCCCTCGGCTTCGGCGACGTCACCCTGGCGACGATGCTGGGGGCCATGCTGGGTTTCGACCGCATCTTCTTCGCCCTGATCCTCGGCATCTTGCTCGGGGGCGTCATGTCGCTGGGCCTCCTCGTGTTTCGCCTGCGCGATCGGCGCTCGGTCCTGCCCTATGGGCCCTACCTGGCGTTTGCCGGCATCCTCATGTTGATCTGGGGCCAGCAGATCTATCTCTGGTACGTCGGCTAGCCCCGATCGCAGCCCGCCCCAGGCCGGCGGTCAGGGCCGGCGATCTGGGATACAATGCCGTGGCCAATAGCGCCTGAGACCAGAGCGAGACCCGCCCCATGCACAGCATCCGCCCCATCGTCGATCCGGACGACTATCCCCGACTGGAGGCGCTCCAGCGCGACATCTGGGGGATGAGCGATCTGGAGATCCTGCCTGGCCGGGAGATGCACGCGCTGGCGCACAGCGGGGCGCAGCTCCACGGCGCCTACGACGGCGATCGCCTGATCGGCTTCTGCTTCGGCGTCATCGGCACGGTGGCCGCGCTGGAAGACCGGATCGATCCGGTGGCGGCGGCCCGGCTGAAGATGTACTCCGTCATCATGGGCGTCCTGCCCGCCTACCAGGGGCAGGGCGTCGGCTATGATCTTAAGCTGGCCCAACGCGACTTCGCCCACCGCATCGGCATCCGCCTGATCACCTGGACCTACGACCCGCTCGAGAGCCGCAATGCCTGGCTCAACATCGGCAAGCTGGGCTGCATCTGCGAGGCCTATCTGTGCGACTTCCATGGCCCCCTAGGCGGCATCAACGCCGGCCTGAGCACCGATCGCTTTGAGGCCTCGTGGTGGATCACGACCAATCGCGTCAAGAGCCGCACCAACCAGGACGGCCGGCGGCGGCGACCGCTGGACCTGGGCGCCATCCTCGGCGGTGGCGCCGTCCTGATCAACGAGGCCCGGCTCGACGACCCCGATCTTCCCCGGCCGCCCGAGGCCTTCGACGACGTTGAGGCCAACCTCCTTCTGGTGGAGATCCCGGCCGACTTCCAGCGTATCAAGCACCGCGACATGGGGCTGGCCCGTGCCTGGCGCCGCCATACGCGGGCGCTCTTCGAGCACGTCTTCAGCGCCGGCTACGTCGTCACCGATTTCGCGCGCGAGGGGGCCAAAGGGCAGCCGGCGCGCTCGTTCTACGTCCTGACTCATCGCAGCGCCTGAGGGCTTGCCCCAGACGCAGGGAGCATGATCGCATGACTGTTGAACCAATCGACTATGCGTTGACCATCCACCTGGACATCGGCTACGAAGAGGCGATCGCCCGCGCGACGGCGGCCCTCAAGGTCGAGGGATTCGGGGTACTGACCGAGATCGACGTCCAGGGCACGCTCAAGCAGAAGATCGGCGTCGACTTCGAGCGCTACGTCATCCTGGGCGCCTGCAACCCCCGGCTGGCGCACCAGGCCTTGCAGGCCGAGCGGCAGATCGGGCTGCTGCTGCCGTGCAACGTCATCGTCTACGAGACGGATGCCGGCAGCGTCGTCTCCATTGTCGACCCGCTGGCCATGCTCAGCATGGGGCTCAGCCCCGACCTGCAGCCAGTCGCCCACGAGGCACGCGCCCGGCTGAAGCGGGTCGCGGCCAGCCTGGCGGCCTGACGCGGCGCGGCCAGCCGGATGACGGCCAGGCAGGGATAAGGCGCCCCCACCCACCCCCGAAAAACACAACATCTGCCTAGAAGCCGGATGCGGCGAGGCTGCTATGATGGGGCCAGCGACGCCCTGAGACGCAGGGCGTGCCCGGGCGACAAAGGACGGAGCATGCTGGCCAAGGTCATGAGTTGCGCCATCGTGGGGCTGGAGGGCGAGATCGTCGAGGTCGAGGTCTACATCACCCGAGGGCTGCCGTCGTTCACGCTCGTCGGCCTGCCAGATGCGGCCGTGCGCGAGAGCCGCGACCGCGTCTTTTCCGCCATCCGCAACAGCGAGCTGAACTTCCCGCCAAACAAGCGCATCACGGTCAACCTGGCGCCGGCCGACCTGCGCAAGGAGGGCCCGGCCTATGATCTACCGATCGCCGTGGGGATTCTGGCTGCCTCGCGCCAGCTCTGGTTCAAGGAGCTGGAGAACGGCCTGTTCATCGGCGAGCTCTCGTTGGACGGCACGGTGCGGCCGACGAAGGGGATCCTGCCCATGGTGGCTGTCGCCCGGGAGCGCG
>JBFGLK010000335.1:0-4608 GCA_041576195.1 Promineifilaceae bacterium (SeqCode) | reverse complement strand
CGTCGAGGGCCACAAGGACGCGGGCATGAAGGGGATGCTGGTGGTGGCAGCGCCGTAAAGGTGCTAAGCTGGTCTCCCGCCCGGGCGTGGGCGCCCATAGCCGGCGTCAGGCCGCGGCGTCCGGGCCTCAGGAGAACTGGCCAATGGCAAAACGGCGCCTGACCCCAAACACGACCCTGTATCCAGTGCCCGTGGTGCTGATCACCTGCGGCGCCGGCCCAGAAGCCAACGTATTCAGCCTGAACCGCATCGCCAGCTGCAACGCCGAGCCGCCGATGCTCGGCATCTCGGTGCGGCCGGCGCGCGCCAGCCACGATCTCATCGCCCAGGGGGGTGAGTTCGTGGTCAACATCCCGTGGGCCGACATGGAAGTGGTGAGCGATTTCGTCGGCACCACCACGACGCGACAGACGGACAAGTGGGCGGAGACCGGCCTGACGCCGGGGCCGGCGGCGATCGTGCGCCCGCCGCTGCTGGCTGAATGCCCGGTCAACCTGGAGTGCCAGGTGCGCCAGGCGATCTCCCTGCCCTCGCACACGCTATTCCTTGGGGAGGTCGTCGCCTTGCACGCCGAAGAGGGCGTGCTGGACCCCCTGGACGAGGCGACCTTCGACCTGGCCCGGACGGGCCTGCTCTATCGGGCCACGGTCGTCCGCGAGCGGCCGGTGGAGCGATTCAAGCCGCGGGAGCTGGCCCAGGCCGTGCGGGCTTGGAAGCGGCGCGCCTGATCGGCGCCGGCGAGATCCCGCCTCCAACCCACCCGATCTAAAGACAACCGGCTGTCAGTAACCGCGCCTACAGAAGCCGCAGGGCACTATTGCCTGTTGCCGGCACGTCACCTGGCGCTTTCTCCCTGCCTTATTAGGTGCCAAGCTAGGGCAAAGGCAGCGCGCCGGGTGGAGGCGTGACGCCCCACCAGGCCACGCGGAAAAGGAGAAACCAGATGTTGGGATCATCGAAAAGCCGGCTTGTGCTCGTGGGCGTCATGCTCCTGTTGCTTGCCCTCGTGGTAGCCAGCGCCGGCGCGGCCGGCAACGGGTTCACCCGCTGGCCGGTCATCACCGTGGACGGTCAGGACTATCTATGGGAGGGCGCTCCCGATGGGCCAAACGGGGAAACGGACGTGCCCGGCCATTATTGGCGCCAGGCCGGCCCGAACAAATTGGTGGCCAAACACTACAACACCGGGCCGTTCGGCGCGCCGAGCTGGTGGTCCAGCGATGCGCCGGATGGCGAGCTCCTCTACATGGCCCAGGTGATCATCGACGAGTGGACGATGGAGAAGGCGGAGTCCTATGCCGCCAGGGGCTACGTCCACTACCATGAGTTGCTCGACGTGGTGACCGGCGAGCCGCACCCGCCCAAGGTGGGCTGGTTCAAGCACATTGCGCGGACGAGCTTTACCCTGGACGGCGGCCCCCGGCCCGACCTGAGCCACCCGGTCACCCCGGGCGTCGATCACGAGTTCATTCCGAACTGGATGATGCCTTACGAGCCATAGACGCCGGCGTTGCCCGGCAATAACAGGCGCCCGCGATCGAGCCCTCCCGATCGCGGGCGTCTTCGTTTCGGGGCACCGGCCCCTGGCGAGCTAGGGCAGGGGGATGTTGTTGTCGGTGTGCACGTGCACGCCACCGTCTTGCGAGACGTGCTTGCCACAGATGTAGCCGTCGCCATTCCGGTCGCGATCGTTGCCCACGTGCTTATGCTCCCCGTGATCGCCGTGCGGATGGTCCATCATGTGGAGATGGAAGTCATCCGGGCACCCGCCGATCGGGTCCCCGCCGTCGCTGGCGACGGCCAGGGAGACCGCCGTCAAAGCCAGCACCAACACGAGCAATAGCACGAACAGTCGTTTCTGCATGGCGTTTCTCCTGGAGTAAGAGGGAAGGCGGGGCCACGGCGACCCCGCCATAACTCCACCCATTCTATGGGAAACAGCCCTCGCCGGCGACCGTCAAACGACCGTGCGAGGCAGGGCCAAACGGCCCGCGCCCGATTACTCGTGACCCTCCGCGGCCATCTCCACGAAGTCGCCATGCCAGTGGTGCAGGAAGACCTGGCCCGTGGTGGCGTTGACGCTGAGCATGCCGATCACCTCGCCGTCTTCGAGCACGTGCAGCGTGTAGTAACCGGGGAACGCGTCGGCGTGCTCGTCCGCCGTCTTGCCGGCCAGGTAGGTGTCCAGATAGGCCTGCGCGAGCTCGACGGCCTGCGCCTCGGTGACCGCGCCGTCCACCCCAGGCGCCGCGGCGAAGCCGCCCATCATCCCGCGGCCGACGCCGGCCATCATGCCATACGTGGTGTTCCACATCATGTTCGGGCCGGGCTCGGGGTAGACGTTGCCCGTGGTCGGGTCGACCAGCACCTCGAAGGCGCCCTGACCGGTGCTCCGGTCCACGATCTGGGCGTAGGCGTGGTTGCTGAAGATCATGATCTCGCCCACCGCCAGGGCCTCATCGTCCAGCGTGCCGAGGTAGCCGGCGAGCGCTGCTTCGGCCTCTTCCAGGGTCAGGGGCTCGGCCTGGGTGAGCCCGCCGAAGCCGCCCATCATGCCGGCGCCACCCATCATGCCGGCGCCACCCATCATGCCGGCGCCACCCATCATGCCGGCGCCATTCATCATGCCGCCGCCCATCATGCCGGCCTGTCCCGCCGGGCCCTGCCCGCCGCGAAAGCCGTTCATCATCGCGCCGGGCTGCCAGCCCGTCGTCCCCCAGCCCGGCGCCCAGCCCGACTGGGCGAAAACCACACCGCCTGCAAAGAGAAGGACGGCCAGAACGGCCAGCCCGATAACCGCCAGAATGCGTTTGTTCATTGTTGGTTCCTTATTGCTCGATGTCGCGGCGCATCGCCCCGAACGCTTCCTGCGTCAGCTCGCCGCGCGCGTAACGTTGCTTGAGAATGTCCAGCGCCGCCTCCGGGGCATTGCCCTGCGCGCGAGGCGCCGCGTTGCCGGGAAAGAGGTGGCTCAGCAGCCAGATGGCCGCGGCGACGATTGCGATCCAGAAGGCGATCATCAGCACGAAGCCCAGCACACCAAAGCCCATACCCCATCCAGTCATCATGTCAGTCTCCTCATGTCGTTCATTCGTCCGACAACCCAAAGCATACCGCGCCGGTATGACGGGCCCTTGTCAGGAGTATGTCAATTGTGTGACAGTTGCTGGGATCAGGGGGCGATCGGCAGGCTCAGGGTAAACGTGCTGCCCTGGCCCCGTCCGGGGCTGGCGGCCCGGATCCGGCCGCCATGGGCCTCCACCAGGTGCTTGCTGATGGTCAACCCGATGCCGCTGCCTCCCCCGGCGCGCGACCGTGACTTGTCGGCGCGGTAAAAGCGCTCGAAGACGTGCGGCAGCTCGTCGACCGCCAGGCCGATGCCCGTGTCTCGCACCTTGAGCTGGACGTCCCCGCCGGCCACCCGCCCACTGACGGCGACCTGGCCGCCCGCCGGCGTATATTGCAGGGCGTTGCCCAGCAGGTTCAGCATCACCTGCGTCAGGCGGGCCGGATCGGCCCAGATCGCTGGCAGGTCAGCGGGCAGCTCCAGCCGCAGGGCCACTCCCTTGTCTTCGAATTGGGGCCGGAGCCGCGCGGCTGCCGCCTCGACGACCGCCGCCGGCCCGACGGCCACTCGCTCCAGCGGGAGCTGGCCCGCCTCGGCCCGCGAGAGCTCCTCCAGGTCGTGCACCAGGCGTTGCAGGCGTGTAACCTCCCGCTGGACGTTGCCAAACGTGCCGGCATCGGCCGGCAGCACCCCGTCCTGCAACCCCTCCATCACGCTTTGCAGGCTGCTCAGTGGCGTACGCAGCTCGTGGGCCACATCCCCGATGAGCTGCCGACGTCGCTCCTCGGTCCGGGCCAGCGTCTCGGCCATCTGGTTGAAGGAGGCGGCCAGGTCCGCCAGCTCGTCCTCACCCGCCACGCGCACCCGCTCGTCGTAACCGCCGGCGGCGATGCGGCGGCTGGCCGCCGTCATTGCCTGGACCGGCCGGACGATGCGCCGGGTGACGAAGCTGCTGACAACCACGGCCGTGACAAAGGCCAGCGAGGCGGCCACCACGAGCACCTCGTTGATCGCCTGGCGGAAGTTCTCGCTGAGATCGGCCATCATGCCCATGTCCCCGCCCATCATGGCCGGCATCCCCGCCATGTGCCGGCCGATGGCCGTGGGCGCGTGCCAATCGGCCGCCACGGCGAGCGAGAGCACGCCGACGACGATGATGGTCACATACGAGACAAACAGCTTCCATCCCAGGTGTTGGCGTAGCGTCTTCATCCCTGCTCTTCCTCGAGAAAGCGCCCTATGCTTCTTGCAGACAGGCAAAGCCGCCTTTTGATGGCGCCGCCAATCTACAGAAATGGGTTGGCACTATCGTCCTCTAACCGGTAGCCGGCGCCCCAGACCGTGGCGATCAGCGTCGGCTGGGCCGGGTCGTCCTCGATCTTCTTGCGCAGGCGGCCGATATGCACGTCCACGACCCGCTCGTCCCCGTAGTAGTCGGCGCCCCACACCTGCTCGATCAGTTGCTCGCGGCTGAGGACGCGCCCGCGGTGGCGCAGGAACGCCCCGAGCAGCTCCCACTCGATCGGCGTCAGCTCCAGCGG
>JBFGLK010000334.1:0-4614 GCA_041576195.1 Promineifilaceae bacterium (SeqCode) | reverse complement strand
TCATCCAGCACGGCGTGCACCATGCCGATGCGGAGGGCGTGGTTCGCGTCGAAGCGCTCGCCGCTGAGGAACAGGCGGCGGGCGTGGCCGGCGCCAACACGCGCGATGACGAAGGGCGAGATTACTGCCGGCACGATGCCCAGGCGGGCCTCGCTGAAAGCGAAACGGGCCCGAGATATCGCCAGTGCCTCGTCGCAACAGCAAACCAGGCCCGCCCCGCCGCCAATGGCCGCGCCGTTGATCCGGCCAATAACCGGACGGGGGAAGCGATCGACGGCCTCCATCAGGTCATAGATGGCCTGCCCGTCGGCCGCATTTTGCGCCTCCGAGTAGTCGGCCGCCGCGCGCATGAAGTTCAGGTCGGCGCCGGCGCAAAAGGAGCGGCCCCGCCCGGTCAGAATGACGGCCCGCACCATCGCGTCGTCGGCCAGTCGGCGGAAGGCGGCGGTGAGGTCGGCCACGGCGCGCGGGTCGAATGCGTTGTGCTGCTCGGGTCGATTCATGGCCACGGTGACCACGTGGCCGTCCCGGCGGATATCGACAGTCTTCACAGTCCCTCCTGAAGCAAGCGGCCCTCCCTGGCTACGAGCCGGGGAGGGCCACGATGAGTCAAAGACCTGGGGTACCAGGCACAAGCGGCATGGGGCACCGGAGCGGTCAGCTGTTCATCAGCGCCTCAAACGCAGCGCGATCGAGCGTCTCGACGCGCAGCAGCGTTTGCGCCAGCTCCACCATGCGGTCGCGATTCGTCTCGATGATCTCCTTGGCGCGGCAGTAAGCCTTGTCCAGAATCTCCTTGACCTCCTGGTCGATTGCCCGGGCGGCGTCTTCGCTGTAGTCCCGGCCATAGTTGAGGTCGCGGCCAAGGAAGACGCTGCCAGTCTGCTCGCCGTAGGTGCGCAGGCCAAGAAGATTGCTCATTCCGTAGCGCATCACCATGTCGCGCGCGATGCTAGTTGCCTGGCTAAGGTCTGACGAGGCACCCGTCGTGATGCGGTTGAAGAAGATCTCCTCCGCGGCCCGCCCGCCCAGAGCCATGGTGATCTGGTCCTCGAAGTACTCGCGGCTCGCCGTCATGCGGTCCTGCGGCAGCGGCATTACGTAGCCACCCGCCTGACCCCGGGGAATGATCGTGATCTTCTGCACGGGGTCCGTGTTGGGCAGGAAGAAACTTACCAGGGCGTGGCCGGCCTCGTGGTAGGCGACCGTCTCTTTCTCTTCCTCACTGATGACGCGGCTCTTGCGCTCCGGGCCCATCACCACGCGGTCGAACGCGTCCTGGAAGTCCACCTTGTCGATCTGCCGCTTGTTGCGGCGGGCGGCGAAGATGGCCGCCTCATTGACCAGATTCTCCAGATCGGCACCGGCAAAGCCGGCGCTCAGTCGCGCCACGTCCGCGAAGTTGACCTCGGGAGAGATAGGCTTACCGCGCGCGTGGACGCGAATGATCTCCTCGCGCCCCCTGATGTCCGGCAAATCGACGATGACCTTGCGGTCAAAGCGGCCGGGTCGAAGCAGGGCCGGATCGAGGACATCCGGGCGATTCGTCGCCGCAATAATGATGACGTTCGTCTCGTTCGAGAAACCGTCCATCTCAACGAGGATCTGATTGAGCGTCTGCTCGCGCTCGTCGTTGCCGCCCCCAAGGCCGGCGCCGCGCTGGCGGCCGACGGCATCGATTTCGTCGACGAAGACGATCGACGGCGCGTTCTCTTTGGCCTTGTTGAACAAATCGCGCACCCGGCTGGCGCCGACGCCGACGAACATCTCGACGAATTCGGAACCGGAGATGTGGAAGAAAGGGACGGCCGCTTCGCCGGCGATCGCCCGCGCCAGCAGCGTCTTGCCGGTGCCGGGCGGGCCGACCATCAGAACGCCCTTGGGGATGCGGGCACCGACCTGGATGAAGCGCTCGGGCTCGCGCAGGAACTGCACGACTTCCTGGACTTCTTCCTTGGCCTCTTCCACGCCGGCGACGTCCTCGAAAGTCACGGTAGGACGGTCGCCTTCGTTGATGTTGCGGGCGCGGCTGCGGCCGAAGCCAAAGATGCTGTTGCCGCCGCCCTGCATCTGGCGAAAGCCGCGAAAGAAGATCCAGATCAGGAGGAGGATGGGCCCGACCGAAATCAGGATGCTGATGAACGTGTTGCGACCGGAGGAATCATTTATGGCGATGGACGTGCTGCCGATCGTCTCTTTGGGAACCCCGTTGGCCTCCAGCTGCTGGAAGACGTCCCCGTCGTCCTTGACGGAGGCGAAGACGCGCCCGTCCTTCAGCTCGATCGAGATCCGATTGCCACTGACTGTCAGCTGATCTACCTGTCCATCCTGGACATAGCCGACCACGCGCGTAAACGGAATGACGTCGCTACTGTTGAGCCCGCCGCTGAAGATCAGCTGGGCTCCGAGTATGAGCAGGATGGCCGTGACGATCCACACCCAAACGGGGATCGGCGCTCGGCCACTCGGTTGTTCGTCCATCGCTTATCTCTCTCTACGTGCCGGCAGTCCGTCAATCAGCCCTGCAACCCCCGCGCTTCCTGATAGGCGCGGTAGATCGGCGACAGCGCGGCCACCTGCTTCTCGGCGCGATAACTGCTGCGCACCAGTGGACCACTTTCAATCCACTTGAAACCAAGGGCTTCACCTTGTTCCTTAAGCTGGCGGAACTCATCCAATGTGTAGTAGCGCTCGAGTGGTAGGTGACGCTTGCTTGGCTGCAGGTATTGGCCGATAGTCAGGATGTCAACGCCACAGTCGGCCAGGTCGCGCATCGTGTCAACCACTTCGCCTGGTGTCTCCCCGAGCCCGACCATGATGCCACTCTTGACGAGCACGTCCGCGTCCATGGCGCGAGCGCTGCGCAGGGTGGCCAGCGCCCACTCGTAGCTGTCTTGCGGCTGCACTTTCTTAAATAGGCGCGGCACCGTCTCCACATTGTGATTGAGGATCTCGGGCCGGGCCGCCATGACCATGGCCAATGCTTCGCGGCTGCCCTTGAAGTCCGGGATGAGCACCTCAATGGTGCAGCCCGGCTGCAGCTGGCGGATTCGATCGATTACGAGCGCAAAGATGGGCGCCCCGCCGTCTTCGCGCTCGTCGCGATTGACGGAGGTGATGACGACGTGGCGTAGCTCCATGGCCTGGACGGCCTGCGCCACACGCTCGGGCTCGTTCCAATCCAGTGGCAGGGGCCGCCCGGTCTCGATGTCACAAAAGCCGCAGCTGCGCGTGCAGATGTCGCCCATTATCAAGAACGTAGCGGTGCCGGCACCCCAGCACTCACCGATATTCGGGCACCGGGCCTCCTCGCAGACTGTGTGCAGCTGTTTGCTGCGCATGAGCTGCTTGAGGTCCTCGTAGCGGTCGCCGGCAGGCACCCGCACGCGAATCCAGTCCGGACGGCGCTGTGGCCGTTGCCCGGACTGCACGGCGACGGATTCGGCGTCAATGAATGACATGATCACACTCAACGTAAGTCAACATCTTCATGATGGATTGTACGTCGAAGAAATGGGCCGGACAAACCCGCTAAGGAATGGTTCACAGTGGCGGGGCGCGCCGGTTCTCGGCGACCGGCGCCAGCGGCGGAGGCAAGTCGTCCCCCGGGGACGGGTTTCGCATTTTCGGCATCTGTTGTACACTATGGCCATGGCCCAGTCACATTATGGTAACATGTATGCCGAGCAGGCTGGCGAGCGCTCCATCTGGCGCCAACTAGTGACCACCAACCTCTCTCTCCTCGCATTTCTCTTTTTGGGGATCGGCACGCTGCTGACCGTCTATCTGGCCTTCAACCCCGAGCCCGGCGACGCGGCGGCGGTGGCCCAGCTGGTCGGCGAGGGCTCGGGGCTCTCGGCGCCGCTGCACAAGTTCGCCGCGGCGCGGCCGGTCACCCAGCGAGTGGCGGGGAGCCCGGGCCCAATCAAGGTCGGCGTCATCGCCGGGCATACGGGCTACGACTCGGGGGCGGTGTGTGCCGATGGCCTGACGGAAGCACAGGTCAACCTGCGAGTGGCCCAGGGAGTGGCCGAGCGGTTGCGCGCTGCCGGCATCCACACCGACGTGCTCCAGGAGTTCGACCAGCGGCTGGCCGGCTATGACGGCACCGCCCTCGTCTCCATCCACGCGGATTCGTGCGACTACTTCGACGAGCAAACGACCGGCTTTAAGATCGCCGGCTCGTCCCTGACGGACTCGAGCGACCTTTCTATCTGCATCGAGGACGCCTACCGCCGGGCGACTGGGCTCCCCTATCACGCCAATACAATCACGCCCCATATGACCAACTACCACGCGTTCCGGGAGATCGCCCCGGGGACGCCGGCGATCATCATCGAGCTGGGCTTTCTGAACCTCGACCGCGGCATGCTGACGACAGAGTCGGATCGGCCTGTCGTCGGCGTCGCCGATGGGATTCTCTGTTTCGTCCAGGACAAGCAGTGACGACTGATAACGAGCGCCAGCTACGCGAGGCCGGCGAGGCCATCCGCGCCGGCCGCACGCGCGAGGCCCGTCACCTGCTCGAGCAAGTGGCGCGGCAAGATCCAGCCGAATATCGAGCCTGGCTGTGGCTGGCGGGTGTGGCGTCGTCGCCTCAGGCGAGCCTGGCCT
>JBFGLK010000333.1:0-4656 GCA_041576195.1 Promineifilaceae bacterium (SeqCode) | reverse complement strand
TCGGGTCGGCGTCTACGTGCCGGGCGGCAGCGCGCCGCTGCCGTCCTCCTTGCTGATGTCCGTCATCCCGGCCCAGGTGGCGGGTGTACCAACCGTCGTCGTGGCCACCCCACCGGGACGGCCGGATGGCGCCGTTCCCGACGTCATCCTGGCCGCCGCCCACCTCTGCGGCCTGGAGACTGTTTATCGCATCGGTGGCGCGCAGGCGATCGCCGCGCTGGCCTACGGCACTCGCCAGGTGCCCCGCGTGGACAAGATCGTGGGCGCTGGCAACCTGTTCGTCACGCTGGCCAAGCAGCAGCTCTTTGGCCAGGTCGGGCTGGACGGGCTGTTTGGTCCAACTGAGACCGTTGTCGTGGCCGATGCGGAGGCCGCGCCCGACTTCGTGGCCGCCGACCTGCTGGCCCAGGCCGAGCACGATCCGCTGGCGACCGCGGTCTTACTCACACCGTCCCGGGTGCTGGCCGAAGCCGTACAGACGGCGATGGCCCGGCAACTCGAGTCGCGCGAACGTGCCGAGATCATCGTCGCGGCCTTGCGCGACCGGGGCGGCATCGTCCTCACGCGCGATCTCGCCGAAGCCGTAGCTCTGGCGGACGCATTCGCCCCGGAGCACCTCTGCCTGTCCGTGGCCGAGCCCGATCGCTGGGTGGACAGTCTGCGACACGCCGGGGGTCTCTTCCTTGGCGAGCGCTCGTTCGAGGTTCTTGGGGACTACGTCGCCGGACCCAGCCACATCATGCCCACGGGCGGCACGGCCCGATTCGCTTCCCCACTCAACGCCCTTGACTTCGTGCGCTTGACCAGCGTCATCGCCCTCGACGAGGTAACGGCCGCCCGCTTGAGCCCGATCGCCGAGCGGTTGGCCCTGGCCGAGCAACTCGACGGGCACGCGGCCGCGGCGGCCCTGCGCGCCTCCGGGTCGGCCGGCGAGACGACCGCGAGCGACGCGCAGTCGCCGACGCGGCCACACATCCGGGCGATCCGTCCCTACCAACCCATCGTACCGTTTGAGGTCCTCTCGCGGGACCTGGGCCGCCCGCCGGATGAAATCGTCAAGCTAGACGCTAACGAGAACCCGTTTGGGCCGTCCCCACGCGCGGTCGCTGCCGCGCGGGAAGCCCTCTGGCATATCTACCCCGATCCGGCCAGTCGCTTCCTGCGCGAGGCGCTGGCGGCCTTTACGGGCGTGCCGGTTGACCTCTTGCTGGCCGGCGCCGGCGCCGACGAGCTCATCGACCTGGTCCTGCGGGCCGTTCTCGAGCAGGGCGAGGCAGTGTTCGACTGTCCGCCATCGTTCGGGATGTACCCATTCAGTACCGCGGTCAATGCGGGCCGGTTAATTGAGGTGCCGCGCCGGGCCGACTTCCGCCTGGATCTGCCGGCATTGCGCGAGGCGATCGCCAATGAGCCGCGGTCTCGCGCGCTCTTCCTGTGCTCGCCCAACAATCCGACCGGGGACGCCATCCCAGACGAGGAGCTGGAGGACCTCCTTCGCCTACCACTACTGATCATCCTGGATGAAGCCTACGTCGAGTTTGCCGACCGGCCTAGCCGGATCGAGTGGGTGCCACAGCACGATAACCTCATTGTGCTCCGCACCTTCAGCAAGTGGGCCGGCCTGGCCGGGCTGCGGGTGGGCTACGGGGCGTTTCCCGCCACCCTGATTGGCGACCTGTGGAAGATCAAGCAGCCCTACAACGTGAACGTGGCCGCACAACAGGCGGCCCTGGCCTCCTTGCAGGACCTCGACTGGTTGTGGCAGAATGTACGCGCCCTGAAGGCGGAAAGGGAGCGGCTCTTCGCTGCGCTCGACCGGCTGCCCACCCTGTATCCCGCCCCGAGCCAGGGCAATTTCATTCTCTCCCGCGTCGCCGGCGGGCAGGCTCTGGCGCTGAAACAACATCTGGCAGGGCTGGGCATCCTTGTTCGCCACTTCGACACGCCGGCACTCCGCGATGCGCTGCGCATCAGCGTTGGCCGGCCCGAGCAAAACGATGCGTTGCTGGACGCGCTGAGCGCCTGGACACCCGCATGAAAGATCGAGGACGATGACCAAGAACCGCAGCGCTTCTCTGGAACGAACGACGGCGGAGACCACGGTGCGCGTCCATCTGGCGCTGGACGGGCGAGGTGATTCGGTGATCAATACCGGCGTCGGTTTCTACGACCACCTGCTCGACCACATGGCCGTTCACGGCCTTTTGAACCTTGAAGTGCAGGCTCGAGGCGACTTGCATATTGACGTGCACCACACCGTCGAAGACGTGGCCATACTTCTTGGGGCGGCGCTGGATGAGGCGCTTGGCGACCGCCGGGGAATCCGGCGCATGGGCCACGCCGTCGTGCCCATGGACGAGGCGCTCGCCTCCGTCACAGTCGACTTGAGCGGCCGCCCGTACGCGGTGATCCAGGCGGCGTGGCACG
Organism: Promineifilaceae bacterium (SeqCode); assembly: GCA_041576195.1. Lineage (GTDB taxonomy): Bacteria > Chloroflexota > Anaerolineae > Promineifilales > Promineifilaceae > JAGVTM01. The sequence goes on along the minus strand of JBFGLK010000333.1, from coordinate 2,229 downwards.
GCGCCCAGATCGGGCAGCTGCCCACGACACTGGTGGCCCACGTGCTGGAAACGATGGCCGTCCACGCGCGCATGAATCTACACGCACGCGTCCATTACGGCCGCGACGATCACCACCAGGCGGAGGCGTTGTTTAAGGCGTTGGGCCGGGCCCTGGCGGACGCGGTCGCGTTGGATCCACGACGCGGCGACCGCGTGCCTTCCACCAAGGGCGTGATCACATGATTGGACTGGTGGACTACGGTTTGAGTAACCTGCGCTCGGTGCTGAAGGCGTTTGAGCACCTGGGCATTGAGACGCGCCTGGTGACGACGCCGGCGGATCTGGAAGGCGTCGAGCGGCTGGTGCTCCCAGGCGTGGGCGCGTTCGCCTCCGGCATGGCCGGACTGGCGCAAGCGGGCCTCGCGCCGGCGCTGGGCGCGGCCGTGGCCGGTGGGATGCCGCTGCTTGGCATCTGCCTCGGCATGCAGCTTCTCTTTGAGTGGGGCGAGGAAGACGGGCGGCATGCCGGGCTGGGGCTGCTGTCTGGCACCGTGCTCCGATTCCAGGCAAGCGGGCTGCGCGTGCCACACGTTGGCTGGAATCGGCTAGAACCGGCGGCGGATCACCCTCTACTTGGGACGCTGCCCGACCCGGCCTACGCCTACTTCGTACACTCGTATTATTGTCGTCCGGAAAGCGCCGACCTGGTGCTGGCCCATACCGACTATGGCGGGCCATTTGCCTCGATCGTCGGGGCGCATCCCATCTACGGGCTGCAGTTTCATCCGGAGAAGAGCCAGACCGTCGGACTGCGACTGTTGGCCAATTTCGCCGCTCTCCCGGTATAGTCGCTTATCCCAACATCCGCCGGGTTGTCACCGGGAAGAGACCGTTTGACACAACCGACTATGAACACAGAAACGGACGCTTTAAGGAGCCCTGGCAGCCTGACACAGGTTCTGTACCCGGCCATCGACCTGCGCCAGGGGTCCGTCGTTCGCCTTGAGCAAGGAGATCCGGCGCGCCAGACCGTGTTCGACGATGACCCGATGGCCGTGGCCCGCGGCTGGGCGGCGGCCGGTGCCTCCTGGTTGCACGTGGTCAATCTGGACGGCGCGTTTGCCGATGAGGGCGCTGCCAACTGGTCGCTATTGCCGGCATTGGCCCGGCTCGGGGTCAACATCCAATTCGGCGGCGGCATTCGCTCGCTGGCCGACGTGGAGTGGGCTCTGGCCGCGGGCGTTCAGCGCGTCGTGCTGGGCACCGTGGCGGTAGAGCAGCCGGCGTTGGTGGCCGATGCCGTCAGCCGGTATGGTGCGGAGCACGTCGCCGTGAGCCTCGACGCGCGTGACGGCCTGGTGCGCACGCGAGGCTGGCGCCAGGATGCCGGCATTACCGCCGTCGAGTTGGGCCGGCGCATGGCCGATCACGGGGTGGGCCTGGTCGTGCACACGGATATCAGCCGTGACGGGCTCATGGGTGGGGCCAACGTGGCGGCCTCGGCGAGCCTGGCCCGGGAGACCGGATTGGCCGTCGTGGTGTCGGGCGGCGTGGCCTCATTGGACGATGTAAGGGCGGTGCGCGGCGTGTCGGGCCTGGCCGGCATCATCATCGGCCGTGCCCTCTACGACGGCGCCGTAGACCTGGCCGACGCGCTCGCCGTCCTCGCCGCCTGAAACGCATCCCATGCTCGCCCGCCGCCTCATCGCCTGCCTGGATATCAAGGACGGTCGCGTTGTCAAGGGCGTGAACTTCGTCAACCTGCGCGATGCCGGCGACCCGGTCGCACAGGCCCGCGTTTACGACCAGGCAGGCGCGGACGAGCTCGTGTTTCTGGACATCACCGCCACCAGCGACGATCGATCGACCGTGCTGGATCTGGCTCGACGGGTGGCCGACGAGGTGTTCATCCCGTTTACCATCGGCGGAGGCATACGGTCCGTTGAGGATGTTACCCGCCTCCTGCGGGCCGGTGCGGACAAGGTCAGTGTGAACTCGGCCGCCGTGCGTCGCCCGGCCCTCATCGACGAGGCGGCCCAGATCGTCGGGAGCCAGGCGGTGGTCGTGGCGATCGATGCCCGACGCACGGGACGGCGTGAGATGGCCTGGGAGGTTTACGTGCGCGGCGGCCGCACACCTACGGGACTGGATGCCGTCGCCTGGGCGCGAGAAGCGGCCGAGCGCGGCGCCGGCGAGATCCTTCTTACGAGCATGGACGGCGACGGCACGCTGGCGGGCAACGACGTCG
>JBFGLK010000332.1:0-4671 GCA_041576195.1 Promineifilaceae bacterium (SeqCode) | reverse complement strand
TCGCGCCCGACCTCGCCACCAGCCAGTCGTCAGGGCCAGTGGCCAGAGGGCGAAGATGAAGAAGCCGAAGTAGTGGGTGTAGACGCCCAGCCCGCCGGCCAGCAAGCCGAGCACGAGCCAGTGCGGCCGGGGCGCCCGGAGCCAGCGAGCCAGAGCGTACACCGAGATCAGGTTGAGCAACAGGAGCAGGGCGTAGTTGCGCAGCTCCTGGGTCTGCCAGATGTGAAACGGAGAGATAGCCAGCAGGAGGACCGCCGCCATCCCGGCCCGGCGCCCGGCCAGCCGCGCGGCCACGCGCCCGAGCAGGGCGACCGTGAGCAGGGACAGGAGCACGTTCAGCGTGCGCAGTGCAAAGACGCTCTCGCCGACCAGGGCGCGCCAGCCGCCGAGCAGGAGAAAATACAAGGGCGGGTTGGTGTCCTGCGTGGGCACGCCGTCGACGACGATCGCGTTGCCGAGGATCGCCGTCAGCGCCTGCCGGGCGCGGTAAACGCTCAGGCCCTCATCGCTCCAGAGCGACTGGGCCTCCAGCCCGGCCACGCGCAGGGCGAAGGCCAGCAGCAGAATGAATAGGAGCGATGGGAGCAATCGTCTCATGCTGTGACGCTAGCGAACGGTAACCAGTCCCAGGAAGTGGTCAGGGCCGAGGCGGGCCTCGGTCTCCGCATCGTACCAGCCAACGTAGAGCCCGTAGGCGCCCGAGGGTATGTCGTCAGGCAAACGGAAGACGTGCGTATCGAGCACGCGCTCGCCGGGCGACCAGATGCGGGTCGGGTACCAGCCATCCACCGGGGGGCCGTCGGCCTGGGCCGCGTTTTCGCCCTGGTCGTCGCGCAGATGGACGTAGACCGTGAGATCGCGCTCGAGCCGTTCGGCCAGGACCCAGGCGAGCGTCACGGCGGCCTCGCCGCCGGCTTGCCAGGCCGGGGGCAGGTCGGCGCCCTGGAGACGAATGGCCCCCTCGCCTGTCGGGACGGGCGCGAAGCGATCAGGGGTCACCAGGTGGGCGCGGGCGGCGAAGGTGTCTTTTCGTGGCGCGCCGTCGGGAGCGAATGCCGGCAGGCGCTCGCCGCTCGCGTCGTCGATCAGGCCGACCTCGACCCTGTAGAGGAGAGATTGGCTCAGCGTTGCCGGCACATCCACCCGGACGTCATCACAGAACGGGGCACCGACGGCCCACAGGCCGGTCGGGTTGCGCCCCAGGCCGGGATAGGTGCGCCGGCTGGCCACCACGGCGTCGCCGGGACCGACCAGGTGCACGAAGACGCTCAAGTGGGTCGACGTCTGGGCGAGCGGTTCCCAACAAAGCCGGGCGACCAGCGTTTCCCCGGCCGTGGTCGGGGCGTCCCCGGCCAGGAGGCGCGCGCCGCGGAGCAGGGTTGCCTCGCCAAAGCGCCAGCCCAGCTCGGGCCCAGACAGACGCGCCGCCAGCCGGGCGGGCGTCAGCGACGCCGGGGGGCGATAGGCGGGGAGGATCAGGCCGGCCAGCGAGCCAAGGCTCAGGATGGCCAGGCCGGCGAGGGCTACGGCCGGCGTTCGGGGCGAGAGCGCCCGCCAGCCGACGGCCAGGAGCACGGCGACGCCGGCCAGCGCCGGGAAGAGCAGGCGGCCGTGCGGCGCGGTGACCTCCCGCATCCACGCCTCGAGCGCGATTGCGCTCAGCAGCAGCGGCAGGGCGAGCAAGAGCAGGAGCGGGCCTGGCTCGTCGACCACCCGCGCCCGCCACGCCCGGACAAGTCCGAGCCCGGCGGCCGCGACGAGCAGCCCGGGAAAGAGAAAGACCCAGCCGGGCGGCTTGATGTTCCCCCAGCCGAAGGCGGCCCAAAACGAGTAGAACACCTCCAGCCAGCGGGCGCCAGCCGGCCGGGCTGCCGGAGCGTCGCAGTAGGCCCACGGCGCAAAACAGTGGGTGTCCAGGCCGAGAGGGCTGCCATAGAGCAGCCAGGCGCGGCCGTAGAACCAGCCGGCCACGAGCACAGCGACGAAAGCGGCCGCCAGGCCGGCTGCGAGTGCGTGGCGCTGTTCCCCGGGGCGCCGCCAGCGCAGGGCGAGCGCCAGCGCGATGGGGGCCGCCAGAAGGAGCGTGTTGCTTTTGGCCAGGGTCGCCAGTCCGAAGGCGAGGCCCAGGCCGGCGGCGAGCGCGGGCGTCGGCCCGCGGCGCCATAACCGGACCAGCAGCCAGAGGACCGATCCGCTGAGGGCCGCCGCGGCGATGTCGTTGGAGACGACGCCGCTCAGGAAGAGGACCTGCGGATTGAGGGCGACCGCCAGAGCAGCGACGGCGGCCAGGCCGGGGGATGCCGGCACCGCCTCGCGGGCCAGCGCGTAGACCGACGCCACCAACAGCCAGCCGAAGGCGAGTGACACCAGGCGCACCGCGTATAGCGGACCCCAGCCATCGGCCAGGGCGTGCCGGGTCGGGTCGTGCACCTGGTGATTCTTGTTGTCGGGCACGTGGCCGGGCGCTGAGGAGGGAAAGTGAGGGTTGGCCTCACTGGCGGGCAAGGCGCCGGCGAGCCGGAGCGGCCACGACGCCAGCCAGTAATAGAGCGGCGGTTGACCGGCCTCCTGGCGCACCGGGGTCTCCCAGGCGGCCGCGCCCTGAGGCGGCAGGCCGCGCTCGGCGGCCAGCCAGCGGACGTAGGCGACATGCTCCGGGCCGTCCGGGCCTTCTAGTGGCGGGGTGGCCCAGCTGTAGACCAGGGCCAGGCCGGTGAAGGCCAGCAGGATAAGGAGGAGGGAGTGGCGCGTCGAGGCGGGGAGAGTTGCAGATGCCATCAGGGTGCCCTCTTAGGGCCGGCCGGCGGCGTGGAGGTCGGGGGCGCTCGGCGGCCCGTTGCTTCCTCTCGGCGGTCCCTGCCGTTCATGGGCCCTTTCCGGATCGGCGCAGGCCGTCGGCCAGGAATGGGGATTCTAGTCAAAGGCCCGGATTCGCGCCATGTGGCGCGATGGGCCCCGATCGCTCTGTGGAGGCCCAGGTCTGGCGATTCGGGCGAAACGCCCACCGTCAGGTCCAGTGGGTCGCCGGCGAAACAGGCGAAGCGCCCCACACTGGAGGGAGGGGGGTGACACCAGGCGGTGCCGGGTGTATACTGTCGCTAACTGGTTAGACCTCTTACCAATACGGGGTGTAGGATGCCTGACACCTGGTCACGAATTCCGCGGCCGTCTGAGATGGCCGAGACGCGGATCATCGCCTCCATCTTGAGCGGCGAGTATGCCGAAGACGAAGCGTTGCCCGGCGAGCGCGATCTGGCCGCCCGGCTGGGCGTGACCCGGCCCACGCTGCGCGAGGCGCTGCAACGGCTGGCGCGGGACGGCTGGATCCAGATCCACCATGGCCGGCCGACGCGGGTGCGCAACTTCTGGCTGGAGGGCAACCTGGGCGTGCTGGAGGAGCTGGTCCATCACGCGGCCTACGCCCCGGCCGACTTCGTGCCCAACCTCATGGAGGTTCGCGGGCTGATCGCCCCCACCTATGCGCGGCAGGCGGTGGAACGGGCGCCGGCGGCGCTGGCCGCCTTCCTGGCGCCATATGAGCGCCTGCCGGATAGCGCGGAGGCTTTCGCCCAGGCTGACTGGGCCCTGCACCGGGAGATGGCCCATCGGGCCCATAACCCGGTCTTCACCTTGCTCCTGAACAGCTTCGGCGAGCTCTACCCCCAGGTGGCCAGGGCCTACTTCTCGGCCAGCGTAGCCCGGGAGTGGTCGCGAGCGTTTTATCGGGAGTTGCGGGTGGCGGCAGCGGCTGGCGACGCCACTGCCGCGGCGGCGGCAATGGCCCGCGTCTCGGAGCGCAGCCTGGCCCTGTGGCGGGAGATGACGCGGGTCGACAAAGGAGGCGCCTGATGAAACGGTGGAACGGCTGGGGCGACGTGGCCGTGACGGCCAGTCTACCGCCCCTCGCCCTGGATTACTTGGCGGAGCGGCTGGGAGCCGGCCAACCGCCGCGGGACGCGGCGCTGGCGACCGTGCTCGCCAGCGTGCCGGCATCGCGGCTGGCGCCACACCGCCTCATCCGGACCGACCCCGAGGAACGCTTGCGGCACGCGCGCGGCCAGAGCCTGCCCGATTGGGTCGCCCTGCGCACCGGCACCATCGACGCCTTCCCAGACGGCGTGGCCTATCCCACCAGTCGCGAGCAGGTCCGCGCGCTGCTCGCCTACGCGGGGGAGCACGGCGTCCGCCTGATCCCCTACGGCGGCGGCACCAGCGTTGTCGGCGGCGTCAACCCGCTGCCCAGCAGCGTGCCGGCATTGACCGTCGACCTCGGCAAGCTGAACGACCTGCACGCGCTGGACGAGGCGAGCCTGCTGGCCACGGTCGGCGCCGGCATCCTCGGCCCGGAGCTGGAGTTCCGCCTTGGCGAGCGCGGCACCACGCTCGGCCACTTCCCGCAGTCGTTCGAGTACGCCAGCCTGGGCGGCTGGGTGGCCACGCGCTCCAGCGGCCAGCAGAGCCTGCATTACGGCCGCATCGAGGATCTGGTGGCCGGCTGCCACCTGGAGACGCCGGCCGGGCCGCTCGATCTCCTGCCCTTGCCGGCCAGCGCCGCTGGCCCGGACTTGCGCCACGTGGTGCTGGGCTCGGAGGGGCGCCTGGGCATCATCACCGACGTCACCGTACGGATTCGGTCGCGGCCAGAGGAGGAGCAGTTCCAGGCGGCCTTCT
>JBFGLK010000331.1:0-4684 GCA_041576195.1 Promineifilaceae bacterium (SeqCode) | reverse complement strand
TGCCGGCATTGCCGGCAGCCGGCTTGCTCATCTGGCTGCTCGCGCGCCTGGTCACCGGCCCCCTCGACTACGCCAACAAGGATTTTATGAGCCTGTGGAGTGGCGGCCGCGCGGTGCTCCTTGGCCTCAATCCCTACGACCCGGCGGTCTGGCGCAGCCTGCGAGCCGCCAACGGCAGCGCCTGGTTCCCCGATCCACGGGCGCCCTTCCCCCTCTGGACTTTCCTCTTCACGGCGCCGCTGGCACTGCTGCCGGTGCCCCTCGCGGCCGCCGTCTGGCTGACCGCGTCAGGCGGCGCCCTGGCTGCCGGATCCTGGATCCTGCTCCGACACGGACCGGGCCGCTCGCTGGCCCCGTTTGAGCTGGCCCTCGTCGCCCTTGGCGTCTTGCTCACGCCCGCGGTCCTGCTCATGTTCGTACCCGGCCAGCTCACCGCCTTCCTCTTCCTGGCGCTCGCCGGTTTCGTCCGCCACTTCTCGCGCCGGCCGGTGCTCGCCGGTGCCTGCCTGGCCGTGATGTTGCTCAAGCCGAACGCGTTCATCGTGGCCGCGCCGCTGCTGGGCCTCTGGCTGCTGTGGCGACGCCAGGGCCGCGTCATCGCCGGCGGTTTCGTGACCGGTCTGGTGCTATGGGCGGCCACGTGGCTGCTGGAGCCTGGCTGGCTGCCGGCATGGCTCAACGTCACGGAGAAGACGTCCGTGGTCACCATCACGCCCACGCTCTGGGGCCTGGCCGGCGTCGTTGGCGGCCAGGGCTGGTGGCTCGTCGGCCTGATCCTGTGTGCATTGCTCACCGGCCTGGTCGCCCACTTCGTCTTTTCGCGGCCCGAACTGAGCCCCTGGTCGGTCCTGTCGCTGGCCGTCTGCCTATCGCTCCTGGTCACGCCGTACACCTGGGTGTATGAGCACACGCTCCTGCTGCTGCCCTGGCTGCTCTGGCTCACGCGGCGCCGAGGCCAACCCGGCCCCCTGGCGGGTTGGGCTGTGCTGACGCTCGGTCTGCCCTGGCTGATCTTCATGCTGGCCATCGCCCGGGTCAACGACGCCTGGGGTTGGCTGGTGCCGGCAATTACCCTGGCGGCGATCATCTGGCTGGAGCGCCCCGCGAAGGAGCCGGTGCATGAACCGGAAGTGGCGTCCGCCTGAGGATCCGGTCGTCTGGCTCTTCTTCCTCGGTCTCACCCTGATCGCCAGTGCCGGCGTCTGGATGCGCGGCGAGACGGTGCTGGTGGGGATCGACAACGACGTCTACATCAACACGTGGGCCGACTGGTGGAGCCAGCGCGCCTGGCTAGAACCTGGCCTGGGTCTATGGGAGACTCCCTACCTGCTCTATCCCAATGGGGCGGATCTCACCTATCACAGCTTCAGCCCGCTCAACACGCTGCTGTCGCTCGCGCTGCGGCCCGTGATTCGCGCCGTCGGCGGGCCGGGCGCTGGCGCCATCACCGCCTACAACCTGGCGATCCTGGCCAACTACGCCTTCTCCGGCCTGGCCATGTACCATCTCGCCCGCTACCTGACCGGCTCGCGTCGGGCGGCCGTGCTGGCCGGCGTCGTCTTCGCGTTCAATTCGCACAGCCTGTATCAGAGCAGCCATCCCGTGCTACACAGCATCTGGTGCTTTCCCTGGGTGACACTCTACTTCCTGCGGGCGGCGCGGGAAAACTCGGTCCGCCTGGCGCTGGTGGCGGCGCTGTTCGTGGCGCTGGGCTCACTCACCAGCACGATCCTGCTATTCATGCTGATCGTCTACTGTGGCTTTCTCTGGCTGTTCCTGACGCTTGCCCCGGCGTGGCCGCGCGTTCCGTGGCGCGTGCTGCTGGCCTTCGGCGCGGCCAGCGCCCTGCTGTCCTTGCCGGCATCCGCCCATCTGCTGGCCGCGGCCCTGTTTGGAGACAACACCAGCTTCCTGATCGACCCGGCGACGAGCATCACCGGGGACCTTATGGGCCCATTCCTGCCCCATTGGGTGAGCTGGCTGAAGCGCGGGCTCTACTTCGGCTTCGTGCCGCTCGTCCTCCTCATTCTGGCCCGGCGCGCTGGCCGGCTGGCCGGCCTCTGGGCATGGCTATTGGCTCTGGCATTCCTCTTCTCGATCGGCCCCCAGCCGGACTTCCTGGGCATCGATCTGGATGTCAGCCTGCCCTGGTCGATCCCTCTTGTGCCGGTCCTGCGCAACACATATCGGCTGAACATCCTGATCGGCCTGGCGCTCGGTGCGCTCTGCGCGCACGGTTGGACGATTCTGGCGCGGCGACTGCCGGCTCGTGCCCGGCAGCCGGCCTGGGCCGCGCTGCTGGCCCTCCTTCTGGTCGACTACCTCATCGTGCCCTTCCCGTTCAGCCCGACGACGATCTCCCCTTTTTATGGCCAGGTGCTGGCCACGGTGCCGGACGACGTCGCGCTGGCCACGGTGCCCTTTGGGCGCCAGGTGGACAAACGCTACCTGTTTGAACAGACGATACACGGTCACCCGATTACCGGCGGTGTCATCTCACGGGCCGAGGGCGACGCCTTCGCCTTCATCCTCGATAACCCGCTATTACGCAGCGGCGCCCTGACCGTGGAGCCGGCGCCGCTGCCGCCCGGCGTCCTCGCCGAGCTGGAGCGGCTGGCGGATGCCGGCATCGGCTTCCTGGTCGTCCACCGACAGGTGCTGGCCGGCGACCGCTTCGACGATGCCTGGGACCCTGACGCCTGGATCCGATCGATCCCCCTCCAACCCGCCTACGCCGACGACTGGCTCGTCGCCTACGACCTCCGCCCGCTCGCCGCCAGGCCCTGAGCGTCGCGCAGCCTCTCCCCGGGACCTGGCCGCCGCTCTCTGGCGGCACGGGGTCGTGGGCGGCTATGCTCGTCGGCCCCGCCAGCGACGATCGCTGGCGTGCCGCCATTGCCCAACCCGGCCCATTGGTGGTAATCTCGGGGCCGCTGGGGCCGATGGGCTCCGCGGGGCTCAAGCGAAGCCAACCCATTGACAGGAGCGAACATGAAAGGATTGATTCTGAGTGGGGGCAAGGGCACCCGGCTGTATCCTTTGACGTACTCCAAAGCCAAGCAGCTGATTCCCGTGGCCAACAAGCCGGTCCTGGTGCGGGTCATCGAGGCGATCCGGGATGCCGGCATCACGGACATCGGCATCGTCATCGGCCAGACCGGGCCGGAGATCCGCGAGGCGATCGGCCGCGGCGGGCGCTGGGGCGTCAACGTCCACTACATCGAGCAGCTGGAGCCCCGAGGCCTGGCCCATGCCGTCCAGGTCTCCACGGACTTCCTGGGCGACGATCGCTTTGTCATGTTCCTGGGCGACAACGTCATCCAGGGCGGCATCAGCCCGCTCATCGCCGGCTTCGCCAGCAGCGACTGGAACAGCCAAATCGTCCTCACTCGCGTGGATCACCCGGAGCAATACGGCGTGGCCGAGCTCAACGCCGATGGCAGCATCCGCGGGCTGGTGGAGAAACCCAAGGAACCGGCCAGCGATCTGGCGCTCGTCGGCATCTACATGTTCGACCACCACGTGCTCCGCGCCGTCAACGAGATCACGCCCTCGTGGCGGGGTGAGTACGAGATCACGGACGCCATTCAGTGGCTCGTCGACCACGGCTACGCCGTCCATCCCTACATCCACCGCGGCTGGTGGATCGACACCGGCCGGCCAGGCGACATGCTAGAGGCCAACGACCTCGTGCTGGAGGAGCTGGAATACAGCGTCGACGGCTACGTCGATCGTGACAGCCAGGTAGGTCGTCGAGTGACGGTGGAGCGCGGGGCCGAGATCATCAACAGCGTTGTGCGAGGGCCAAGCATCATCGGCGAGAACACGCGCGTCGTCAACAGCTATGTCGGGCCATTCACCAGCATCTATCACAACGTCCTCGTCGAGGACAGCGAGATCGAGCACTCGATGGTGCTGGAGCACAGCCAGATCCTGGGCATCAACGGCCGCATCCAGGACAGCCTGATCGGGCGCCACAACGTCATCACCCGCTCGCCCACGAAGCCGACGTCGCACAAGCTCACGCTGGGCGACCACAGCCAGGTGGGGATTCTCTAAGCGGCCGCGTCCGCCTGTCCGGGGCGACCGCCGGTCGCCTCTCGATCCGTCATGCGCGCCCTTCTCCAACGCGTCACCCACGCCAGCGTCGCCGTCGATGGGGCGGTTATCGGCCAGATCGGGCCCGGCTTCGTCATCCTCGTCGGCGTGACGCATGACGACACAGAAGCCGAGGCCGCCTGGCTGGCGCAGAAGATCGCCGGGCTGCGGCTGTTCGAGGACGCCGACGGTAAGTTCAACCGGTCGCTGGCCGACGTCGGCGGGGAGCTGCTCGTCGTCTCCCAGTTCACCTTGTACGGCGATGCGCGCAAGGGCCGCCGCCCCTCGTTTACCGACGCCGCCCGGCCGGAGCACGCGGAGCCCCTGGTCGACTACCTGGTCGCCCAACTGCGGGGCGCCGGTCATCACGTCGCGACCGGCGCCTTCGGAGCTCACATGACGGTTTCCATTTACAACGACGGTCCCGTCACGCTCCTGCTGGAGCGGGAGCCGCGCCCATGAGGCCGGAATGCCGGCTGCTCACCGGTGCCCGGACGCGGGGGGCGATAGCGGCGGCCCTGCTCGCCATCCTGGCGCTGGCGTTGGCCGCGTGCGGCGACCGTCGACCGGTGGCCGCCGCCACGCC
>JBFGLK010000330.1:0-4690 GCA_041576195.1 Promineifilaceae bacterium (SeqCode) | reverse complement strand
GAGGCGCGCGGCGAGCTCGCCGGCCGCGGCCTCGCTCTTGGGTGCCGGCACGTCCGGGAAGACGCCCCACCGCTCGCGGTGGGCGATCGTCTCTCCGGGCTCGATCGTTTGTAAAGGGCCCAGCGTCTCCAGCTCCAGGAACTGCTCGTTGCAGTAGCACTCGGCCGAGCAACCGCCGTCAGGATAGCGGGCTGCGGGCTCGTGGGCATGCCACTTGACGAAGAGGGTACTCGCCCTCCAGTAGGCCAGCCACCCGGTCGAGTTCGGCCAGCCGATCTTGAAGGCGCCAGCGGTCAACGTGGCCTCGATGCGTAGAAAGCGATTACCCCAGGCGAGATGCGTGCTGCCAACGTCGCTATAGGGCCAGACGCTCAAGCGGCGATTGGGGAGCAGGCCGTCGGGGTCGGCCGGACCCTGCGGCTGTGGCAGGAGGGCGACGCCCCCGGGCGGAAACATCGTGATGGCCCACGGGGCGCAGCGAATCGGCCAGAGCGAGGCGTTCGTCAGCTCGTGGTCGACGTTCACCGTGGCCGAGTCGTCTGGCAGGGTCACGCGTAGGCGCTTGCCCAGGCCGTGTCGCGGCGGCGACGGGGCCGTGGCCACCAGACCTCGGGGCTGATCCGTGATGTCGACCGGACTGTCGTCGGGAAGATACGTGCGGGCCGCGACCTCGGGCGCCTCCCAAAGCCGGTGGCCGCCCCAGAAGTGGAAGTCCCCGGCGCCGGGGCAGGGCACGGTGAAGGCCGGCAGCTCTGCCAGCAGGTTCTCGCCCCCGTGGAGCCGGAGGTCGATGATTCGGGGCCCCATCTCCCGGGTCACGGTGAGCGCCAGGGACGCGTTTTCCAGCCGGACGGCCGGCCGGCCCTGCCAGGTCGCCTCGTCGATGCGGACGGCGCTCGGCTGGTCAGGCGACGTCATGGACCCCGGCCATGAGCAGGCCGAGCTTCTCCGGCGTCGCTTCGGCTGCCGGCAGGATACCCATGATCCGGCCTTCGAAGACGACGGCGATGCGGTCCGAGAGCGCCAGGATCTCGTCCAGATCCTCTGAAATGAGCAGCGTGGCCGTTCCCTCGCGCCGCTGCTCGCTGATTCGTTGCCGCACGTACTCCGTCGCCCCGATATCCAGGCCGCGCGTGGGTTGCGCCGCCACGAGCACTCGCGGCGCCCGCGAGAGCTCGCGGGCCAGGATGACCTTCTGCGCGTTGCCGCCTGACAGGCTCTTCATCGGCGTCTCTAGCGAGGGCGTCTTGACGTTGAATGCCCGGACCAGTTCCTGGCATCGCTCGGCGATCGCCCGAAACTGGAGAAAGCCACGCAGGGCGTAGGGCGGGCTACCGTTCTCTCGGAGGATCAGGTTCTCGGCGACATTGAACTCCCGGATCATGCCGTCGCGATTGCGTTCCTCCGGGATGTAGGATACGCCGTGGCTCATGATCGCGTCCGGCGAGCGGCCGTTGACGCGCTCGTCCTCGACGTAGATGTCGCCGGCGGTCGTGTGGCGCAGGCCCGTGATAACCTCGGCCAGCTCCAGCTGACCGTTCCCGGAGACGCCGGCCACACCGACGATTTCGCCGGCATGGACCTCAAGGCTTAGGTCGCGCAATGCCGGCATCTCCCGATCGTTCCTGGCCGAGACGCCCTCAAGGCGCAGACGCGGGGCGCCGACGGCCACGGGCGGGCGGTCCGGCACCAGGTTGAGCTGGCGACCGACCATCATTTCGGCCAGCGCCTGCTTGCTGGTGTTTTGCGTCAATACGCTGCCGACGTTACGCCCGTCACGCAGGACGGTCACCCGGTCGGTGAAGGCCATGACCTCGTGCAGTTTGTGGGAGATGAAGATGAGGGCGTGGCCGTCGGCTGCCATCTGGCGCAGCGTAACGAAGAGCTCGTCCACCTCCTGGGGCGTCAGGACCGCCGTGGGCTCGTCCAGAATCAGGAGCGCCGCGCCGCGATAGAGCGCTTTGATGATTTCTACGCGCTGCTGCTGGCCGACCGAGAGCTGCCAGATATACGCCTCGGGGTCGACGCGCAGGCCGTAGAGCGTGGCCAGCTCCACGATCCGCTCGCTCACGCGGTCGAGGTCGGTGAGGGCGCCGCGCGAGGAGGGCAGCCCCAGGGCGACGTTTTCGGCCACCGTCAGCGACTCCACCAGCATGAAGTGCTGGTGGATCATGCCCACGCCCAGGCCAATGGCCGCGGATGGGGAGTCGATAGTCATAACCTCGTCGTCGAACAGAATCTCCCCTTCGTCGGACCGGTAGAGGCCATAGAGGATCTTCATCAGCGTGCTTTTCCCGGCGCCGTTCTCGCCAAGCAGAGCGTGGATCTCGCCTGCGCGCACGTCGAAATCGACCTGATCGTTGGCCAGCACGCCGGGAAAGCGCTTGACGATCCGGCGCATGGTCATGTGGTCGATGCGGGGATGACCGGAAGGGAGGATGTTCGAAGCCATGGTGTATAGGGGGAGTGCGGAAGGCGGGGCGCACGAGGCGACGCGCCGCGTTCCGCACTCCGGGTTCAGACTACTGACCGAGATCGATCGTGATGCTGCCGTCCTCGATGCCGTCCACGGCCGCATCGGCCGCCGCCCGCGCCTCTGCCGGCAGATTGTAGCCGCTGTTGTACTCCATGATCAGACCGTCGTTGGCCAGCGTGATGAGGTACGCCTCGCCGCCCAGCGTGCCGGCCTGGACCTTGCTGACGATGTCGCGGAGCACGACGGCCCAGTCGTAGACCTGGCAAGCCACGACGGTGCTCGGGGCCAGCGATGCCTGGTTGGCCTGTGTGCCCAGCCAAAGCATGCTATTCTCCTCGGCGACGCCGATGGCGCCAACCACCATCTGGGCCGAGCCGGTCATGACGTCAGCGCCCGCGCCCAGATGAGTCTGGGCCGCCTCGGACGCCAGCGCGACGTCGCTGAACGATCCGGTGTAGTTCACGTTGACCTGGACGTTCGGATCGGTGGCCCTGACGCCGGCCACGAAACCGTCGACGTACAGCTTGGCGTCGCCCACCTCGATGGGACCGACGACGCCGATCACGTCGCTCGATGTCAGGCTGGCGGCCAACACGCCGTTCACGTAGCCACCCTGCTGGGAAGCCGCCTCATAAGCATAGACGTTGGGTAGACCGAAGGTGTCGCCCGCCGTGCCCCAGGCAAAGCTCGTCTCGGGGAAGTCAGGGGCGATCTCCTGTAGGGAACTGCCGTACTGTGAGCCGTGACCAATGATCAGGTCATAGCCCTGGCTGGCGTAGTCTCGCAGCGCCGCGGCTGCATCGTCGACGACGAACGTGTTGTCAGAGAAGGCGAACTCGAAGTTCTCCGCGCCCATCTCACCTTGAATCTTGACCAGCGCATCGTACATGCTCTGGCTGAAGGCCAGGTCATTGATCGCGCTGGGCATCACGACGGCCACGCGAAACGGGCCTTCCTCCCCGCCCCCGCTTGACGTCTCGCCGCCGCAGGTGACGAGCAACAGGGACAGCATTAGAATCAGCGCGATCTTCCAGGCGTTCTTCATGGTTTACTCCTCCTTGGAGCGAAACAGAATGCTAACCAGCAGTCGGCGCGTCGCCTCATCGGGCGATTGCCGGCTGTTGATCACGAGGTGGTTGCGGCCCAGACGGGCACGATGAACGAAGACGTTGCACGAACCTGTTCAACCTCCGCGCTCATATGGCTTGGTCAGTGCCGCCGGTTGGCGCGCCCTCTGTGCCGAGAGCACGAGAACCACGATGGTGAGGACATAAGGCATCATAACCGCCACGTCCGACGGCACCGGGATGCCCAGGACCTGCACCCAGACCTGCAAGGCATTGACCATACTGAAGATGATGGAACCGGCCAGGACGCCCAGCGGGCGCCAGCCGCCGAAGTAGACCAGAGCCACGGCGATGAAGCCCAGCCCGTTGGTCAGGTTCTGTTGGAAGACATTGAGCAAAGCAATGGAGAGCGAGGCGCCCGCGAGCCCGGACAGCACGCCGCCCAGGGTAACGGTGAAGTAACGAACGCCGGCGACGCTGACACCCAGTGAGTCGGCGGCCGCCGGATTCTCGCCGACGGCACGGATCTTCAGGCCCAGGGTCGTCTTGTTGAGAATGAACCAGGCCAGGGGCACCAGGGCGTAGGCCAGGTAGACCAACGCATTATGCCGAAAGAGGATCTGGCCCAGAATCGGGATATCGCTCAGCAACGGAATGGCAATCGGGCGAAAGCCGCTGACCGTCTCCACGTTCCCAATCAGCTTCTGAAAGAGCAGGTCGCTCATGCCAAGGCCGAACAGATAGACGCCGATGCCGCTGATGCCCTGCTCGGCCTGGAGCGTCACGCTGATCACGGCCATGAGCAAGCCTAGCAGACCCCCAACGACGATAGCCGCGAGTAGGCCCAGCATGAGACTGCCGGTGTTCAAGACGACGTAGAAGGCAGAAAAGGCGCCCATGAGCATCATGCCGTCGACGCCCAGGTTCAGCACGCCGCTGCGCTGGCCAAACGTCTCGCCGATGGTGGCATAGAGATATGGTGTCGCCAGCCGAATTCCTGACGAGAGAATGCCGATCAGAACCGGGAGAGTGAAGAGGTCTTCAATCATGGTCGGTGCGTCCCGCGGGGCGAAGGCCCACCTGCGGGCTAGTCCGCGGCCTCCGGTATGGCGGCGGGCGCGCCGCTTTCGGCCGGCGCCAAGGCTTC
>JBFGLK010000329.1:0-4691 GCA_041576195.1 Promineifilaceae bacterium (SeqCode) | reverse complement strand
GGTGCTCCAGGCAGAGGCGGCGGGCGACCTGGTGGCGGCGAACCCGGATGAGGCCCGGCGCCTCCTGGCGGAGATCGCCGACCAGGCCGAGACGGCGGTGGCCGACGTGCGCCGCCTGGTCTACAACCTGCGCCCGCCCGCCCTCGACGACCTGGGCCTGCTGGGGGCGCTGGATCAGTTGCGGCGCCGGTTCCAGACTAACGGCCTGGCCATCACGCTGGAGGCGCCGGCGGCGTTGCCCGACCTGCCGGCAGCGGTCGAGGTGGCCGTCTACCGCCTGGTGCAGGAAGGCGTCACCAACGTCGTTCGGCACGCCCGGGCCCGCCATTGCACCATTTCCCTGGCTGCGCCCGGCGATCTGCACCTGTTGATTCAGGACGATGGCCAGGGGCTGTCAGCGGACGCCGTGGCCGGCGTGGGCTTGCGCTCGATGCAGGAGCGCGTGGCTGAGCTGGGTGGCGCCTGGTCGATCGAGGCCGCGCCTGGTGGGGGCACGCGTATTGAGGCAAGACTGCCCCTGGCCATTGCGGATCACGGATTGCGGATTGCGGAGCAACCTACCAGCCCGCCAACTCACCAACCCGCCCCCCAACCATGATCCAGATCCTGATCGCCGAAGACTCCGAACCCTTCCGCCGCGGGCTGCGGGCCCTGCTGGCGGCCACACCCGGCATGGCCGTCGTCGGCGAGGCCGGGGACGGCGCCGCGGCCATCGTCCAGGCCCGCGAGCTCCAGCCCGACGTCGTCCTGATGGACCTGAACATGCCGGGCGTCAACGGCATCGAGGCCACGCGCCGCATCCTGGACACCAGCCCGCACATCGCCGTGCTTGTGCTCACGATGCATGAGGACGACGAGTCGGTCTTCGCTGCCATGCGCGCCGGCGCGCGCGGCTACCTGCTCAAGGGGGCGCGCAAGGCTGAGATCTTGCGGGCGATCCAGGCCACGGCCGACGGCGAGGCCCTGTTCAGCCCGGCCATCGCCCGCCGGCTGATGGGCTACTTCGCCAGCCTGCAGCAAGCTGAGGCCCGCCGGGCCCCCTTCCCTGAGCTGACCGAGCGGGAGCGCGAGGTGCTCGACCTGGTGGCCAGCGGCCTGAACAACAGCCAGATCGCGGCCCGCCTGGGCATCGCCGACAAGACGGCCCGCAACCACATCGGCAACATCTTTGCCAAGCTCCAGGTCGCGGACCGCGCCGAGGCGATCATCAAGGCGCGGGACGCCGGCATGGGGGGGAGTTCCACCGCGCACCCTAAGGGTGCACAGCACCCTTAGGGTGCGCGGCGCAGCCGTCGGGCCACCAGCCAGAGGAACAGCAACATCCCGGCCCAGCGGCCCAGCCCGCTGATGACGAAGATGATGTCATAGCCGTAGACGTCGGCCAGCCAGCCGCCGAGCAACGGCCCCAGCACGGCGCTGGAAAAGACCGCAGTCTGGTAGAGCGCCACCGCCCGGGGGCGCCCCTCCTCCGGCGTCAGCGCGAGCAGCAGGTTGAAGTTCGCCAGGTTGTAGCCGGCCCAGACGAAGCCGCCAAGGATGTTGTTGACGCCCACCTGCCAGGGCGCGGTGATGATCAGATAGGCCAGAGGCAAGATGGGGATGACGAAGCCGGTCGCCAGGAGCACCCAGGTCGCCCCGCGCTCGTCAAGCAGGCGGCCGAACAGCCGCTGACCGAATAGCGCTGTCGTGCTGCTGATGGCCGCCAGGATGCCGACGACGCTGGTGCTGGCGCCCAGGACGCGCACCACGTACACGTTGAGGAAGGGGGCCGCCACCTGCAACGCCAGGTTGAAGACGAAGGCGCTGACCACGAAGCCCACGAAGGCCGGGCTGGCCCGCAAGGCCCGGCGCAGATCGCCCCGATGGTGGGCCGAGCTCTCGTCGACGACGACCGCCGGTTCGCGCAGGCGGCGGAAGCTGGCAGTGGCCGCCATGCCGAAGACGAAGGCCAGGGCGAAGACGAGCTGGTAGCCGACTGGCTCGCCCGCCCCCAGCAGGTTGCCCCGCCGGATGATCAGGCCGGCCAGGGGGGCCACCAGCAGCGCCGCCACGCCCATGGCGATGTTGCGCAGGCTGAAGTAGCGACCGCGCATGCTCTGGGGCACGATGTCGGCCACGATGCCGGTCCAGGCCGGGTTGCCCAGGTTGCTGAAGAAAGCGCGCAGGCCGTTGAAGACGATGATGGCCACGATGGCCAGGCGCGGCTGGCTG
This sequence comes from Promineifilaceae bacterium (SeqCode), assembly GCA_041576195.1. Lineage (GTDB taxonomy): Bacteria > Chloroflexota > Anaerolineae > Promineifilales > Promineifilaceae > JAGVTM01. Next base: position 2,480 of record JBFGLK010000329.1, on the reverse strand, counting down.
ACGAGGAACGGGAACATGGCCAGCGCCGCCAGCATGACGCGGGCCAGCCCGCCGCCGCTCCAGAGCACCAGCCGTTTGCGCCGAATGGTGCGCTCGGCCAGGCGGGCGCCGGGGAAGAAGGCCGCGGCGCCCAGTAAGTTGGCCACGGCCGTAACCCAGCCCACCTGGGCGTTGTTGGCCCCGTAGTACAGGGCGTAGAGGGCGACGAAGCCGAGGTAGAAGTTCTCGCTGATGGCCGCAAACAGGCCGTCAAGCCAGAAGTAGCGGAGATTGCGGATCGTGGCCCGATTGAGGGTGTCCGGCGCGCCACGGGCCACGCGCCGGTCCAGCGGCGCGATGACCGCCGCCCAGTCCCAACGCGCCGGCCGGTGCTGGTCGACGACGCCGCTGACGCGCGGCTGGGTGAGTTGTTTTTGAGCGGGTCGCCGGCGAGACATCGGCGCCATTATACGCCAGCGCCCGCCGCCTGGGATCCGCCGGGCTGCCCGGGGCGAACCGCCGCCCTACCGCAACCGGGCTACGGACTCCCTCACCACGAGTTCGGCTGCGAAGGTCTTCAAGTTTGGATCCTCACCATCAAGCAGGCGGAGCAACACCTGCGCCGCCTCCAGCCCGATGGCCATCGCGGGCTGGCGCACGGTCGTCAACGGCGGGGTGGTGAAGGCTGAGAGCGGCTGATCGTCGAAGCCGATGACGGACACGTCGTCCGGCACCCGCAGGCCATGCCGGAAGAGGGCCAGGCGGGCGCCGTAGGCCATCTGGTCGTTGCCACAGAAGATGGCGCTGAAGGTGCGCTGCTGCCCTAGCAGCATCCCCACGGCCAGCAGGCCGGACGCCTCCGTGAAATCCCCTTCGATCTCCAGGTCCGGGTCCGCCTCCAGCTCGGCATCGGCCAGGGCCCGCTGGTAGCCCTCCCGCCGGCAGACCGCGTCCTCGTGAGACAGGAGGCCGGCGATGTGGGCGATGCGCCGGTGGCCACACTGGATCAGATATTGGGTGGCCAGGTAGCCGCCCCGAAAGTCGTCGAAGCGCAGGCAGGGTACCGCCTCGGCGTTGCGACCCACAAGCACGAGGGGCGTCGTCTCGGCGATCGCCGCCAGCTCTTCTTCCGGACTCGCGCCCCCCAGGACGATGAGGCCCTCCACGCGGTGCTCCAGCAAGAGCTGCAGGGCCTGCCGCTCCCGCGGGGCCTGCCAGTAGCCGTCGGCGAACAGGGGGGAATACGGGCCCGCCTCCAGCCCCTGCAATACGCCGCGCAGGATCGCGTCGTAGAACGGGCTGCTGACGTTTTGCGTCACCACGCCGACGATGCGCGACTCCCCGCTGGCCAGGCCCTGGGCGAAGATGTTGGGGCGATAGTCGAGCGCCTTGACCGCCGCGAGCACCGCCTGGCGCTTGTCCTCCGCCACCGGGGCGCTGCCCCGCAGCACCCGGGAGACGGTGCTGATCGAGACGCCCGCCGCCGCCGCGATCTCGGTGATGGTCACCCGTTTTGGTTCCGCCATGTTCATCATCTCCTGCCCACGGGCGGATTATACTCCTGCAAGCGCTTGCAACGACAGGAGGGAACAAATGACGCGACAAAGGCGGAAACCCGACGTCCAGACAGAAAATCGGGGCCAAATCCGCCTAAAATACTTGACAAGGGGCGCCGAGTTGGCTATTCTATGAAAGCGCTTTCATGATTCTGCCCGAATCTAGCTTGTTTTCTGGAAACCGTTTTCGCGAGTATAGACCCGCACGCTTCATGTCCCAACGACGCCTGACTCTCGAGGAAATCGGCCGCCTGGCCGGCGTATCGAGCGCCACCGTTTCCCGCGTCATCAACAATCGCCGCGGCGTTCGGCCGGAGACCCGGGAGCGCGTCTGGGCCGTGGTCGATCGGACCGGTTACCAGCCAAACGCCGCCGCCCGCTCGCTGGCGGGCCAGCCGGCACAGGTCATCGGGTTGATCATCCCCGAGACGGCCCACATCCTCTTTACGGACCCTTACTTTCCCCGCCTCATCCAGGGCATCTCCCAGGCGTGCAAGCGCCACGACTACCTGCTCTCGCTTTTTCTGTTTCATGCCGTGGAGGACGAGCGCAAGCTGTCATCCTATCTGTTGCAGGCCTCCCTGCTGGACGGTCTCATCATCACCGCCACCCAGATCGGGGATCCGTTGGTGGGCCAGCTGATCGAGAGCCAGATGCCCTTTGTCCAGATCGGCCAGCACGACGACGCGCGCGTCAGCTACGTCGACGCCGACAACCAGGCAGGCGCCTACAGCGCGGTCTCTCACCTGGCCCGTCTGGGCTACCGGCGCATCGCCGCCATCACGGGCCCGATGAACAACTCGGCCGCGGTCGAGCGCAAGGAAGGGTATCTGGCCGCTTTGCGCGATCGGGGCCGCGCCGCCGACCCGGCCCTCGTCATCGAGGGCGATTTCACCGAGGGCAGCGGCTACGAGAGCATGCTGCGCCTGCTGCCGCAGGAGCCGG
>JBFGLK010000328.1:0-4708 GCA_041576195.1 Promineifilaceae bacterium (SeqCode) | reverse complement strand
CCCAGGTAGAATTTGCCGTCGGTTTCCATGTCTGCTCCTCTGGTGGATCCGGCTCATAGTGTACGTCAGTCGCCTTAAGGTCACAAGTAAGGCGCGTGGGAGAGCGTCTGAAGACGCCTGACGGGACGGCGGTCCGCCGATCGGGGTCAGCCCGGCAAAAGGCGGCGACAAATGTCGTGAATTACCCTGCCGCATCCCCCACGATCGTGCTATACTGGCCACGCTCCGCGGGGCAATGCAACAATACCTCGCATAGTCGTCAGCGCCAGATTGTGCCGGCATCCGGGAACCCATGAGCAGCCAATCGCAACCTTTCGTCCATCTCCACGTGCACAGCGAATACTCGCTCCTGGACGGCCTGAGCCGCATCAAGGACCTGGTCGCTCGGGCGGTGGAGCTGAACCAGCCGGCGCTGGCCCTGACCGACCACGGGGCGATGTACGGCACCCTCGAATTCTACCGCGAGGCGCGCGCTGCCGGCATCAAGCCGATCATCGGCATCGAGACGTACCTCTCCCGGCGTGGCATGGTCCAGAAGGACCCGAACCTTGACCGCGACCGCTACCATCTCCTGCTGCTCTCGACCAACCCGACGGGCTATCAACATTTGCTCCAGATCGCCAGCGTGGCGCAGCTTGAAGGCTACTATTACAAGCCCCGGATCGATCGCGCCTACCTGGCCCGCCACAGCGACGGGCTCGTGGCCACCACGGGCTGCATGGCCGCCGAGATCCCGCGGGCGATCGCCGATCGCAACATGAAGCGGGCCAACCGCCTGATGGGAGAGTACGTGGACATCTTCGGCCGCGATCGCTTCTTCGTCGAGCTTCAGGAGCACAGCATCCCCGAGCTGAAGCGGATCAACAAGGCGCTGCTGGAGATGGCGCCACGCTTTGGGCTGGAAGGCAACGTCCTGGCCACCAACGACGTCCACTACACCCGGGCCGAAGACGCCGACCCGCACGACGTGCTGCTCTGCGTGCAGACCAGCTCGACCCTGGAGCAGGGGAGCCGCCTCCGCTTCTCCGACAAGGGCTACTATCTCAAGTCCCGCGAGGAGATGGCCGAGCTCTTTGGCCAGGTGCCGGGCGCGCTGGACAACAGCCTGCGAATCGCCGAGATGTGCGACGTCGCTCTCGATTATGACGGCTATCGCCTGCCCGACTTCCCGGTGCCCCCCGGCCACACGCCGTCCACTTACCTGGCCGAGCTTTGCGAGCGCGGCCTGGCCTGGCGCTATGGGGCGCGGGCGGCCGAGGACCAGGCGCTCCGGGCCCGTCTCCAGCGTGAGCTGTCGATTATCGACCGCATGGGGTTCGCCACCTACTTCCTCATTGTCTGGGATCTGTGCGAATGGGCCGGGCGCAGCGACGACTGGTGGGAAGCCCATCGTGACCCGTTTCCCTACGACAGCTATGAGGCGTGGAAGCAAAACGATATCTGGTGGAACGTGCGCGGCTCCGGCGCCGGCTCCGTCGTGGCGTACACACTGGGCATCACCAGCATCGAGCCGCTGGCCAACGGGCTGATCTTCGAGCGCTTCCTCAACCCAGGGCGCGTCTCGATGCCGGACATCGACCTGGACTACCCGGACGACATGCGCCATCTCATGGTGGCTTATGCCATGCGCCGCTATGGCAAGGAGCGCGTGGCCCAGATCATCACCTTTGGCACCCTGGGCGCCCGGGCGGCCGTGCGTGACGTCGGCCGCGCCCTGGATCTGCCGCTGGCCGACGTCGACCGCGTGGCCCGTATGATCCCGGCCATCCCGGGCAAACCGGTGCGGCTAGAGAACGTGCTCGATCCGGCGCATGAGTTCTATTCGTCGGAGTTCGACGCCGTCTACAAGGCCGATCGCCAGATCCGCCAGCTCGTAGACACTGCGCAGAAGCTGGAAGGTATCGCCCGGCACGCCTCGAGTCATGCCGCCGGCGTGATCATCTCCGACCGCCCGCTGGTGGAGCTCGTGCCCCTGAACCGGCCGACGAGCGGCGACGAAGGGCTCGGCGGGGTGGATCGCGTCACCCAGTGGCCGATGGAGATCGTCGAGTCGATCGGGCTCTTGAAGGTGGACTTCCTGGGGTTGAGCACGCTCACCGTCATGCGCCGAGCGGCCCGGCTCATCGAGGAGCGCCATGGCGTGACTTACACCATGGACAACATCCCCTACGACGAGGGCCAGGTGGGCCCGGACCCGAGCAAGCGGCCGGAGGCGCTGTTCGACATGCTTGGGCGTGGGGAGGTGGCCGGGGTCTTTCAGGTGGAAGGGGCCGGCATGCGCAAGCTCATGATCGAGATGCGGCCCCGCCAGTTCGCCCACATCGTCGCCGCGATCTCGCTCTATCGCCCGGGCCCGATGGAGAACATCCCGGAGTATATTCGGCGCATGCACGCCGCGATCTACGAGGGCAAGGACATCGTCCGCTACCACACGCCCGAGCTTGAGCCCATTCTCAAGGATACCTACGGCATCCTCGTCTACCAGGAGCAGATCATCCAGATTGCCTCGGACCTGGCCGGCTATGATCCCGGCGAGGCCGATATGATCCGCAAGGCGGTCGGCAAGAAGAAGAAGGAGTTGATCGACCAGCACCGACTCCAGTTTATCAGCGGCGCCACGGAGCGGGGCTTCAGTCGTGAGGTGTGCGAAGCGATCTGGGGCGACATCGAGTTCTTCGCCCGCTACGGCTTCAATCGGGCACACGCCGCCGACTACGCCAAGGTCACCTGCCAGACCGCGTTCCTGAAGGCGCACTACCCGGTCGAGTACCTGACCGCCATGCTCAGCGTGGAGCGGGACAACTCAGATAAGGTGCGCCGCTACGTGGCCGAGGCCAAGAGCCTGGGGATCGAGGTGGCGCCGCCGGATGTCAACCTGTCCGACCTGGATTTCACGATCGAGGACCACCAGGATCGGTCGATCATCCGCTTTGGCCTGGGGGCCGTGAAGAACGCGGGGGAGGGGGCCATCAACCTGATCCTGGCGGAGCGCGCGGCCAATGGGCCGTTTGCCGGCATCCAGGATCTCTGTGACCGGGTCGATCTGCGTCGCGTCGGCAAGCGCGCCCTCGAATATCTCAGCAAGGGTCGGGCCTTCGATCGCTGGGGATCGCCGGCCCAGTTCGTGGAGGCCCTGGATCGCCTGCTCGGTGACAGCGGCCGCACCCACGAGGCAGCCGCCGCCGGCCAAATGACCCTGTTCGGCGGCGCCTTCGGCGAGGCGATCAAGCTCGAGGCCAACCTGCTTCATCCGCTCGACGCCATCCCACCGGTCGAGCACAAGATGCTGCTGGAGTGGGAGAAGGAGGCGCTGGGCGTCCATGTCTCCGAGCACCCGCTGGAAAAGCCCCTGGCCCAGCTGGAGCCGCACACCAACACGACCGTGGCGGAACTGGACGAGAACTGGCACGGCAAGGTGGCCAAAGTGGCGGGCGTCATCACGTCGCTGCGCACCCTGACCACACGGAAGGGCGACCCTATGGCCTTCGGCGCGCTGGGCGATCTCGACGGCGAGGTAGAGGTCGTCTTCTTTCCCCGCACCTGGAGGCAGGTGCGGGAGCAGGTGGCGGTAGACCAGGTGATGATCGTGCGCGGCAAAGTCCAGGTGGAGGAGACGCGGATCAAGCTCTTCGCCGACCTGGTGCAGACGAGCGTAGAGATTGCCCAGGTGGCGGAGCCGGCCGCCGCGGGCGGAGGTTATATGGAATACGTGCCTGAGCCGGATGCGGTAGAGGGGGAAAGCGCCACTGCCGACGACGAGGCGCCCGAACGCCCGCCGGAGGTCCGTGTCGGGCGCACTGCCCCTCCGGCGCCAGCTGCCGGGCGCAAGACGGCTCCCCCCGCGCCCACGGATCCATTTGCCGACGATTTCGAGGCGCTCTTTCCGCCCGAAGCCGTGCCGGCGCCTACCGGCAACGGCCGGGCCCGGACGGTGGCGTCGGCGGCGTTGGTCGTGGAGCCGTCCCTGGCCCAGCCGGCAATGGCCGCGACGGCCTGGTTGATCCGCGTGGAGATCGATCCGCATGGCGACTGGCGGGAAACGTGCCGGCAGAGCCTGGAGCTGGCCAGCGCCTACCAGGGGAACGACCGCCTGAGCCTGGCCATCGCCGGCGCCGCCGGTTTCACGATGGACTTCCCAAACCACCGCACCCGCGCGTGCGATGATCTGCTCGCCGCGCTGCGCGACCTGCCGGGCGTCACCCTGGTACCAGACCCCTTGCCCCTGCGTCACTGAGCTCTCGACATGCCGCAGTCAGCTCGCCTGGCGTACCTGGCCCTGGCGCTGGGCGTGATCTTCATGGGCTTCTCGGGCATCTTCGTCCGTTGGGCAAACGCGCCAGGCATCGTCACCGGCTTCTATCGCATGGCCATTGCCACCGCGCTGATGACGGCGCCATTCTGGCGGCGGCGGGCTCGTCACCGGCAACAGGCCCGGCGTGCCTGGACCCGCCGGGAGGTGGCCCTGGCATTGCTGGGTGGCCTGTTCTTTGCCGGCGATCTGACCTTCTGGAACACGGGCATCATGATCAGCGGGGCCACCAATCCGACATTGCTGGGCAACACTGCCCCAGTCTGGGTCGGGCTTGGAGCCTACTTCATCTTTCGCGAGCCGCTCTCCCCCCGCTTCTGGCTCGGCCTGATCCTGGCCCTGTCTGGCGCGGCTATCATTCTGGGCCTGGACGCCCTGCGCGACCTGTCGTTGGGGCTG
>JBFGLK010000327.1:0-4713 GCA_041576195.1 Promineifilaceae bacterium (SeqCode) | reverse complement strand
GCCCATGTCGGTCGCCGAGTTCGTCCAGCGTCACTTTGGCCACGATCTCGTCCAGGCGGCGCTGGCCCATGCCGGCGTGCGCGGTAGCCGCTTCGGCCCCATGGCTGCCGGCACGACCTACCTCGCCCTGACCCACCACCTCGGTCACCGGGCGGGCGGGCTGCCGGCCACGGCCCAGGTGCGCGGCGGCATCGGCCGGCTGACCGACGCTCTTGTCGCCGCGGCGTCGCACGCCGGCGCCAAGGTGCGTTGCGACGCGCCCGTCGCCCACATCATCCTGCGCGGCGGCCGGGCGACCGGCGTCGCCCTGGCCAACGGCGACGACTTTCACGCGCCCATCATCCTGTCAAACGCCAATCCGCGCCACACGTTCTTGGAGCTGATCGACCCCTACGAGCTGGAGGCCGGCTTTGTTCAGGCACTCGACCGCATTCGCTATCGCGGCGTGACGGCGATGCTCCACCTGGCGCTGCGTGGCCTGCCCCGAGTCGCCAGCCTGCCGCCCGAGGCCACCGGCTGGCTCGGCGGGCGTCTCCTCGTCGGCCCCAGCCTGGCTTACCTGGAGCGCGCGGCCGACGCGGCCAAATATGGCGGCTTCTCCCCCGAGCCCGTGTTGGAGATACGCGTGCCCAGCCTCAACGATCCGGACCGAGCCCCCCCCGGCCACCACATCATGTCGATCGCCATTCAGTGCGCACCGTTCGCCCTGAGCGATGGGACATGGGCCGATGCCGGACCAGCCCTGGAGCAGACGGTCCTGGCGACCTTGCGCCCCTACTTCCCGGACCTGGAAACGCGCATCGTGGCCCGCCGCCTGCTCACCCCGGCCGACCTGGCGGACACCTTCGGGTCGCCCGAAGGCAGCCTGACGCACGGCGAGATGACGCTGGATCAATCCCTGTTCATGCGGCCGGTCCCCGGCTGGGGTAACTATCGCTCGCCGGTGCCCGGCCTCTACCTGGGCGGCAGCGGCGCCCACCCCGGCGGCGGCCTGACCGGTGAGCCTGGCCGCCTGGCCGCCGAAGCCATCCTGCGCGATCGACACTAGCCCGCCATCCCCGGAGGAGGACCGAGATGCATCTCTGCCCGCGTGGGCACACCTGCTGTCCTGAACCCGGTCGACGGCTGCGGACAAGGCGACCAGGCGACTGCCCGCGATGAACGTCGACGACACGCTCGACCTGCTCCTCCACGGAAACCAGCTCAAGCGAACGGCGCGCACGGGCTGGGTCCAGCGCGGCGTGCCGGAGGCGGAGAACGTGGCGGCCCACAGCTTCGGCGTGGCCTTCGTGGCCCTTGTGCTGGCCCCGTTCTTGCCGACACCACCCGATTTGGCCCGCCTGCTGGCCATGGCCGTGCTCCACGATCTGCCCGAGACCCTGACGACGGACATCCCCTCCCCTGCCTGGCGCCACCTGCCCGAGGGCATCAAGACGGACGTCGAGCGCGGCGTCATGCGCCAGCTGCTCGGCGAGGGCCCGTGGACGGGCGATTGGCTCGACCTGTGGGAGGAGCTCCACGCCGGCGAGACGATGGCGGCGCGCCTGGTCCAGGACGCGGACCGCCTGGAGATGCTGCTGCAGGCATGGATTTACGAGGAGCAGACGGGCAACCGGCGCCTGAGCGAGTTCTGGGAAGGCGACCGGCCGTTTCACTTCGCCCCGTCGCAGGCGCTTTATGAGGCGCTGCGGGCCCGGCGGGCGGCAGGGGGCGGGGGTTAGGCCGGGTCGGCGGGCGCTCCGGGGTTGGCCAGCAACGCGCGCAGGTGGGTGACAGCGTCCGCAAGCGGCAGGTCTTCGCGCTCGGTCGCGTCGCGGCGCTTGAGCTCGACCATGCCGGCAGCCAGGCCGCGGGCGCCCAGCGCCAGGCGTAACGGGACGCCAATCAGGTCGGCGTCCTTGAACTTGACCCCGGCGCTCACAGCGCGGTCGTCATAGAGCGTGTCGATGCCCGCCGCCCGCAGCGCCGCGTAGAGCCTGTCTCCCGCCGCGGCCACGTCTTCTCCCTTGCCCAACGTCAACAGGTTGACCGCATGTGGCGCCACCGCGGCAGGCCACACCAGCCCGTCCGCATCGTGGTGTTGCTCCGCGATGACCGCCATCAGCCGGTCCAGGCCGATGCCGTACGAGCCCATGGTGATCGGGCGGGACTGGTTCGCCTCGTCCAGGTAGGTGGCGCCCAGCGCCTCGCCGAAGCGCGTACCCAGCTTGAAGCAGTGGCCAACCTCGATAGCCCGCACGGCGCGAAGAAGGCCGCCGCACTCTGGACAGGGGTGGCCGGCCTCCGCCTGGGCGATGTCGGCCTCGAGCGTGACGGCGACATCGCGGACCATGTTGGCGCCCGCGTAGTGAAAGCCGTCCTCGTTCGCCCCAACGACGAAGTTGCCGCCGGCTCGAAGCGATGGGTCGGCCACCACGAGGATGCCGGGCGCATCCTCCCCGGTGGCCACGTCAAGGCCGATCGGCGAGGCGTAGCCAGGTTCCGCCCCGGCGGACCGGATCTCCGCCTCGGTCGCCGGTCGCAACGCCAGTCCTCCCAGGACCCGCGCCAGCCGGACCTCATTTACCTCCAGGTCCCCGCGGACCAGGGCGAAGACGAGGCGCCCGGCCGGAGCTGCCGCCTCGCCCCAATAGAAAACGGCCTTGATGGTTTGCGCGGTGGACACGCCGACATAGGCGGCCACGTCGGCAATCGTCTGGCAGCCGGGGGTGGGCACGCGCTCGAGCGGGGCCAGGACCGGCGGGGGCGCCCCCTCGCGGCGGAACGTCGCCGCCTCTACGTTGGCCGCGTAATCACAGGTCCCGCAAGCCAGGAATGTGTCTTCCCCCTGGGAGTGGGGCACGACGAACTCGTGAGAGCTGCGCCCGCCCATCGCCCCGACGTCGGCTCGGACCAGGACGGCCGGCACCTCGCAGCGGTCGAAGATGCGCCGGTAGGCGTCGAGCACGTGGGGGTAGAAAGCGTCCAGAGCGGCGTCGTCCGGGTCGAGGCTATAGGCGTCCTTCATCAGGAACTCGCGCAACCGGATCAGGCCACCGCGCGGACGCGCCTCGTCGCGGAACTTGCGCGAGATGTGGTAGACGAGGCGCGGTAGATCCCGGTAGCTGTCGATCTCCTGGGCGCAGAGCGCGGCGACGATCTCCTCGTGTGTCGGCGAGAGGGCGTAGTCGCGCTCGCCTCCGGCCGCGACCTTGAAGAGGACGTCGAACGACGCCCAGCGACCGGTCGCCTGCCAGAGCGCGGCCGGGTGCAGGTTGGGCAGGGCCAGCGCCTGGCCGCCGATGCGCTCCATCTCGTCGGCGACGATGCGCTCCAAGCGGCGCAGGACGCGCTGGCCAAGCGGCAGGTAGCTGACGATGCCGGCGGCCACTGGCCGGATGTAGCCGGCCCGTATCAGCAGCTGGTGGCTGGCGAGCTCGGCATCCGCCGGCGCCTGGCGCAGCGTTTTGCCGAAGGATTGGGATAAACGCATCTCAAGTGCGGCGCGGTGAGTGCGGAACGGAAGACGTCATGTGGTTGAATGGTCTATGGTCTTTCGTCGCCGACCGGCAATACCATGGCAGACGCAAAGACATTGGCGGAGGTGACTCTCACGGACTATGCGGGATGACGTCCACTCCGCACTCCGCGCCTTTAATACGCGCGGCCGAAGATGGCCACCTGGGTGGCCGGCGCGCCGGTGTAGAAGCAGCGACCGGTGCCTCCCGGTTGCTCCAGGGGGAAGCAGCGCAGCGTGGCCTTGGTCTCCTCCTTAATCCGCTGCTCATCGACGTCGTCGCCGGCCCACCAGACCCGGGCAAAGCCATCCTGGACCACCTCACGAAAGGCGCCGACATCGGTCACGTCGTGGGTGTGGGCGTCGCGAAAGGCGGCGGCCCGGTCGAGCATGGCGCCGTGGATCTCCTCCAGCAGGGCCGTCACGCGCGCTGCCAGGCCCTCGCGGCTGACGAACGCCTTACCGTCGCGGCCGGGCACGTCGCGCCGGGCCAGGGCGACCGACCCTTTAGCCAGGTCGCGCGGGCCGAGCTCGATGCGCGTGGGCACACCGCGCAGCTCCCAGTCGTTGAACTTGTAGCCGGGCGTTAGATTGTCGCGATCGTCGACCTTGACACGAATGCCGGCAGCCGTCAGCTCGGCCGTGATCTGCCCCACCGCCTCCAACACGGCCGACCGCTCATCGTCCTGGCGATAGATCGGCACGATCACCGTCTGAATCGGGGCCAGGCGGGGCGGCATCACCAGGCCGGCGTCGTCTCCGTGGGTCATGATGATCGCGCCGATGAAGCGCGTGCTCAGCCCCCAGGAGGTCGTCCAGCAATGCTGCAGGCTGTTGCTCGCGTCCAGGTATTGGATGTCGAAGGCGCGGGCGAAGTTCTGGCCCAGATTGTGCGAGGTGCCTGATTGCAGTGCCCTGCGATCGCCCATCATCGCCTCGATGGTGAAGGTACGCTCTGCCCCGGCGAAGCGCTCCTGGGCCGACTTCTCGCCGGCGATGACCGGGACGGCCGCCTCGTTGACGGCAAAGTCCCGGTAGACCTCGAGCATCTGCATCGTGCGCTCTTGCGCCTCTTCCGCGCTGGCATGGGCGGTGTGGCCTTCCTGCCAGTAGAACTCCAGCGTGCGCAAGAAGATCTTCGTGCGCATCTCCCAGCGCACTACGCTGTTCCACTGGTTGATCAACACCGGCAGGTCACGGTAACTTTGGATCCAGCT
>JBFGLK010000326.1:0-4714 GCA_041576195.1 Promineifilaceae bacterium (SeqCode) | reverse complement strand
GGCCAGATCCTGGGCGGCATGATGATCTTCTTCGCCTTCTTCACCGGGGCGGGGACGCTGCAGATGATCCTGGTAGAGGAAGAGCGGGGCACGCTGGCGCGCCTCTTCACCACGCCGACGCCGATCCCCGTGATCCTGGGGGGCAAGGTCCTGGGCACGGTTATCACGCTGACGGTGCAGGTGACGGTGTTGATGCTTTTCGGGCGCCTGGTCTTCGGCATCCGGTGGGGCGCGCTGCCGCCGGCGGCCCTGGCGGCGGCCGGCATCATCCTTACGTCGGCGGCGACCGGGCTGCTGCTGGCCTCGCTCGTGCGCAACACACGACAGAGCGGGGCCGTCTACGGCGGCGTGCTCACCCTCACTGGCATGCTCGGCATGATCACCATCTTCACCGGCGGGCAGAGCTCGGCGGCCATCGAGACAATCACCTTGCTCGTGCCCCAGGGCTGGGCGGTGCGCGGCCTGCAGGCGGCCATGGCCGGGGAGGGCGCGGCCGATCTGCTGCCCACGCTGGCCGGGCTGCTGGCCTGGATCGTCGTGTTTGCCGCCGTGGCCCTGCGCCGCCTGGGCCGGCGCTTCGCCTGAGGAACAGGGAGAAAGACGCATGCGCATTCTCGACCTCGCGATCAAGGACATCCGCCAGATCCTGCGGGAGCGGCAGTCGGCGTTCTTCCTGCTGATTATGCCCGTGGTCTTCACGTTGTTGTTTGGCTTTGCCTTCGGCGGCTTCGGCGGCGCCGGAGATGAGGACGCGCGGCTGCCGGTCGGCCTCCTGGACCAGGACGGCGGCCCACTGGCCGGCCACCTGGTCACCCTGTTGGAAGGGTCCGGCGTCTTACGCCTGGAGATCGCCGCGGCTGATCGGGCGGCGCTGGCGGGACGGGTGGCCGACGGGGAGCTGGCGGCGGCGGTGGTCGTGCCCCCGGGTTACGGCACGCAGAGCGCGTCGCTCGCGCTCATCCTCGACAGCGCCAGCCCGACCGGGCTCACCGTGCAGGGAGAAGTTGAAGCCGCCGCGGCGCGGCTGGCCGACGCCCGAGAGGCGGCCCGGATCGGCGTGGAGACGGCCGCGGCCCAGGGGCTGCTGGCCGACGCGGGCGCCCGTGAAGCCTACATGGCGGAGGCGCTGGCGCGGGCGGTGGCGGCCTGGGGGGCGCCGCCAGTCGAAGTGCGGGCCACGGCGGCCAGCCGGGCGACGGATGCCGGGGTGGACGAGGCGGCCGTCTACAGCGACAACGCCTTCGCCCACTCGTCCCCAGGCATGATGGCCCAGTTTGTCCTGGCCGGCCTGATCACGGCCTCGCAGGTGCTGGTGTTGGAGCACAAGAGCGGCGCCTTGCGGCGGCTGTTGACGACCAATATGTCCCGTGCCGGCATCCTCGTCGGTCACTATCTGGCCATGTTCTTCATTATCGTGGCCCAGCTCCTGGTCCTGATCCTCTTCGGCCAGCTCCTGCTGCGGCTGCCCTACTTCCGGGAGCCGGTCGCCGTCCTGCTCCTGGCGCTCGCCAGCGCCCTGTTTGCCGCCAGCATGGGGCTGCTGATCGGGGTACTGGCCCGCAGCGAAGAGCAGGCTATCGTCTACTCGCTGGTGCCGATGTTCCTGCTGGCCGGCCTGGGTGGGGCATGGATGCCCCTGGAGTTCACCCCACCCACGGTGCAGCGGATCGCCTTCCTGACGCCGATCGCCTGGATGATGGATGGCTTCAAGGACATCCTCGTGCGCGGGCTGGGGCTCGAGTCGGTGCTGACGGCGATCGGCGTCCTGCTACTCTACGCGGTGGCGCTGTGGGCGCTGGCCGCCTGGCGCTTCGGCCGGCGGCTGGCGTGATCGGCGCCCTGGGCGCGCCGGCCAACTCCCTGACCGGCGGTCGTCTCTACCATCCCACACTTCCCGCTCCGCTGGAGCGACAACCCTGACGGTGAGCCGCTCGGACCTGCGCCCCAGTCATGGGGCTGCCGGCACCCTCCGTGCCGGCACCCATTGCCGGTAGTACGAAAGTACGGGTTGATCGATCGCGACTTTTCCACTACCTGATACGTTGTGCAGGATAGAGCGTTCTCGAGACAAGCGGTATGACACGGCCGACAAACGAACCCACCAAAGCAACCGTTGCCCGGGCCAGGGCGGGTGAAGAAGCGGCCCTCATCGCGCTTTACGAATGGTACAAGCCGCGCATCCACCGCTTCCTTTACTATCGGCTAGGGGACAGACAGGCGGCCGAAGACCTGACGACCGAGGTGTTCCTGCGCATGATTCAAGGCCTGCCCGGTTACCAATTCCGGGGAAGCCCTTTTCAAGCCTGGCTGTTCCAGATCGCCCGGAACCTGGTGGTCGACGACGCCCGCAAGCAGAGCTTGCGCGACCACGAGCCACTCGACGAGACATTCGCGGCGAGCGAAGCGGCGCCGGAAGAGATCGCCCAGGGCCGGATGGTCAGCGCCGAGCTTCGGAGCGCTCTCCTGGATCTGACGGCGGGCCAGCTCGACGTTATCGTCTTGCGCTTTGTCGCCGGCCTGCCCATCGCCGATGTCGCCCAGGTGCTCGACAAGAGCGAAAGCGCGATCAAGTCGCTTCAAGCGCGCGGCTTGAAAGCGCTGGCGCAGCGACTCGCGGATGAAGAGGTGAGCCATGAACCGTCAAAATGACGACCTGCAGAGCTACGTGGCCCAGATCGAGGCCGGCGAATCACCGGAAACCGTACTGGCCGGGCTACCACACGATGACCACGAGCTGGCGTCCTGGGTGACGATCGCCGCGGCGTTGCGCCAGTTGCCCGATCCGGAGGTCGACCCGGCCGACGCACGCGCGCAGGATCGGAAGGTCCTGACGACGATTCGCCTCTGGGCTCCGCGCGCCGCGCCTGATCCTTCCCTAAACGGAAGCCGACCGATGTCCGGCCACCCGCTTCAGCGTCTGTCGCGCCCCGTTATTGGCCGGCGGCTGGGACTGGCCAGTGGCCTGGCGGCTGTGCTGGCTCTGTTCATCGCCTTCTTCATAGTGGTCCGGCCGGACGCGCCCGGTGCATCATCCGTCGATCAGGCCCGCCGGATCGACGTCGCCGGCGTGGTCGAGGTCGCCGACCGGGATGGGGCGATTTGGCGGCCGGCGCGGCGTGGCGACACCCTGCGCGAAGGCCAGCAGATCCGTACGGGCCCCGACTCCACGGCCACCCTGGCCTACTTCGACGGCACCCGGACCCGTCTGGCGGCGGAGACCGAGCTGACCCTGATCATGGTCGACGGCCGGGGCAACAGCCTGCGGGTTGAGCTGGACCAGCGCCAGGGCCGAACACGGCACGACGTCGTGCCGTTGCAGGGCGGGGAAGCGCTCTATCTTGTGCGCGCCGTGGGCGGCACCGCCATCGTGCAGGGCACCATCTTTGACGTCCGGGTCTCAGAGGGCCGACAGGCCGAGTTCGACGTGACGGAAGGCCAGGTGGCCGTCATGGCCGCCGGGCAAGAGGTGGTCGTCGGCCCAGGGCAGATGACCATCGTGGACGTCAACGCTCCGCCTGCCGCCCCGAGCGTCGCCAAGCGGGCCCGGCCCAGCCTCTCCTTCCTGCCTGACGAGGTGGCCACATCCGGCTGCGCCGGGCCATTCGCTCTGACGGGCATGCTGGTCAACACCGCCTCCGATCCCGAGGATGAGGCGCTCGACGTCTTGCTGGGTTTCAATGTGATCAAGGGCGAGGAGTACATCGAGAGCGTGGCGCTCAATCCCGCCGGCTGGTCGGCGATCGACGCCGGTTCCTCCGAGCCGTTCATAATTGGCGTGAATATGAGCGCCGCGTGGGACAGCGCGCCGGCGGGAGCGGAAGCGAAGGTCAGGATCTTTGTGGCGGACGAGGGCAACCGGCCGGAGCATCACGTGACGCGGTTAACGGCTACTATCGTCCGCCTGTGCGGGGGCACGCCGACCCCGACGACCACAATGACACCAATCACGACGGGGACCCCCACGGGGACACCCGCGGGGACGGCCACTGTGACGCCGACGCCAACCATGACGCCCGTCGTGTCGCCGACGGGCACAGCGACCGCCGACTGCACTGGCGCCGATCCGCATCCACGCGCCACGACCCTGGCCGATCGGTATGGCGTGAGCTATGCGGAGATCATGGGCTGGTTCTGCGCGGGGCATGGCTTTGGCGAGATCATGATCGCCTACGAATTGAGCGATGCCTCGGGCGTGGCGGTGGCGGCGATCTTCTCCATGCGCACCTCCGGCATGGGTTGGGGCCAGATCGGCCGGGAACTGGGCACAAGCCCAGGCGGTGGGCCACCAGAAGGGGTTGGTCCACCGGAGGATCGAGGCCGGCCTGAGGGGCCGGGCCGCCCGGAAGGATCACGCAAGCCAGACCGGGCGGATCCGCCGGGCGGGGTTGGTCGGGGCAATGGCTCCGGCCGGCCCGGCAAAGGCGGGGGAGGCCCGCCGTGATCGCGGGCGGGTCGTCAGGTAGTCAGGTGGTCAGGTAGTCGGTCGAACGGTTGGTTTTCCCGACTTCTTGGCTACCCGGCTGCTGGACACCTTGACTACCGGGACCACTCGATCACTCTGAACAGTTTACATTAGATAGCACACCTTAAGTTAACTAACTTTCACATTAAGCCTGCCGCCAGCCCGACCGCGCTGGCCCTTTCGCCCTGCCCTGAGGACTCCATTTGCCGGAATCTGACGAGCTGTGGTGGATTTAGGCAAATCCTGGCGCGG
>JBFGLK010000325.1:0-4717 GCA_041576195.1 Promineifilaceae bacterium (SeqCode) | reverse complement strand
GAGCGCGAGGCGGGCCTGCGCGCCTCGATCAAGAGCCTGTTCCGTCGCCGCCACCGGATCGTCAAGGCCGTCGACGGCATCGACTTCCGCATCGAGCCCGGCGAGATCGTCGGCTTCCTGGGGCCGAACGGTGCCGGCAAGACGACGACGCTCAAGATGCTCTCGGGCCTGCTCTACCCCACCGCCGGCGAGGCGCGCGTGCTCGGTCACACCCCCTGGCGCCGCGAGGCCGCCTACCTGCGCCGCATGACCCTGGTAATGGGCAACCGCAACCAGCTTTCCTGGGACCTGCCGGCACTCGACTCCTTCGAGCTCAACCGGGCCATCTATGACGTCCCCCCGGACGCCTATCGCGAGACGCTGGACGAATTCCTCGACCTGCTCGAGCTGCGGGACCTGGCCCAAAAGCCGGTGCGCAACCTCTCCCTGGGCGAGCGCATGAAGATGGAGATCGTCGGCGCCCTTCTGCACCGGCCCGCCGTCCTCTTCCTGGACGAACCGACCATCGGCCTCGACGTGACGATGCAGAAGCGCATTCGGGCCTTCGTGCGCGAGTACAACCAGCGCACCGGGGCCACGGTCTTGCTCACCAGCCACTACATGGCCGACGTCCAGGCGCTCTGCAAGCGCGTCATCGTCATCCACCACGGCCGCCTCCTCTATGACGGCGACCTGGGCCGGCTGTCCGAGCGGTTCGCCGGCCACCAGACGGTCAGCGTGCGGCTGGAGTCCGGCGAGGCGGATCTCTCCGCCTATGGCGAGGTGGTGGGCCAGGAAGACGGCCGGGTGCTGCTGCGCATGCCCAAGGCAGACGCCTCGCGCCTGACGGCCCGCCTGCTCAACGAGCACACGATCACCGAGCTGACCGTGGCCGACCCGCCCATCGAGGACGTCATCGAGCAGGTCTTTGCCGCCCCCGATGAAGCCGGAGCGGTCACGGAGGCGCCGGCAGCATGAGAGCGCTCCCCGCCGTCTACCTCGGCCTCATGAAGCTCTCCATCCAGGAGCAGCTGCAATACCGCGTGGCCAACTACTTCTACATGATCGGCATGATCGCCGAGCCGGTCATCTACCTGGTGGTGTGGTCCACCGTGGCCCGCGAGCGCGGCGGCGAGGTTGGCGGCTACACGGCAGGCACGTTCGCCGCCTACTACATCGTCTGGACGTTGGTGCGCAACATGAACATCGTCTTCACGCCCTACGGCTGGGAGTGGCGCATCCGCCACGGGCGGCTGGCCATCGACTTGCTGCGCCCGATCCACCCGCTGCACTACGACGTGGCCTATTTCGGCGGCTGGAAGTTTGTCGTCATCCTGATGTGGCTACCCATCGCCGCGGTGTTGATCCTGGTCTTCCGCCCCACCCTGGATCCCACGCTCCTCGAGGTCGGCGTCTTCGCCCTGGCCATCTGGGGCGCCTTCTTTATCCGCACCATGGCCCTCTGGCTCCTGGGGATGATCAGCTTCTGGACGGTGCGTGTCGGCGCCATCTTCGAGCTCTACTTCGCCGCGGAGCTCCTGCTCTCCGGCCGGCTGGTGCCCCTGTCGCTATTGCCCGATTGGGCGGAGCGCCTGGCCGACTTTCTCCCCTTCCGCTGGACCTTCGGCTACCCGATCGAGGCGCTCATCGGCACGCTGCCGCCGGCCGAGCTGCTCGGCGGTCTGCTGGCCCAGCTTGGCTGGATCATCGCCGGCCTGGTGGCCGTGCGCCTCCTATGGGGCCGGGCGGTGCGCCGCTTTTCGGCCGTGGGGATGTAACCCATGCGCCTCTTCCGCCTGGCCTGGCTCTTCTTTCGTATCAACGCCCTGAACGAGCTGCAGTACCGGGCCAACTTCTTCGTGCAGCTCCTGCAGTCGCTGACCGCCCTCGGCACCGGTCTGGTCGGCCTGGCCGTGGTCTTCGACTACACGGACAGCCTGCGCGGCTGGGGCTTTGGCGAGCTCCTGGCGGTCCTGGGCGTCTATACGCTCACCGGCGGCCTGATCCGGACCACGATCCAACCCAATATGGAGCGCCTGATGGACGACGTGCAACGGGGCACGCTGGACTACGCCCTGACGAAACCGGCGGACGCCCAGGTGTTGATCAGCGTGCGCGAAGTGCGCGTCTGGCAGGCGGTGGACATCGTCATGGGCCTGCTCATTCTGGCGGTGGCGGTGCCCCGGCTGGATGTCGCGGTCGGCCCGGTGGCCGTGGCCGCCTTCCTCCTGGCGCTGCTCCTCGGCGGCCTGATGATCTACAGCTTCTGGCTGATCATTACCACCGGCGCCTTCTGGCTGGTGCGCATGCACAACGTGTTGGAGCTGTTTCAGGGGATGTACCGGGCCGGCCAGTGGCCGGTGGGGATTTACCCGACGTGGCTGCGGACGGGCCTGACCTTCCTCGTGCCGGTGGCCTTCGCGGTGACGGTGCCGGCAGAGGCCCTGACCGGTCGCCTTACCGTGCAGACGCTGCTCGGGGCGATCGGGCTGTGCGCCCTGCTGCTGGCCGTCTCTCGCCTCTGGTGGCGCGTGGGCGTGCGTTCCTACGCAGGCGCCTCGGCCTGAGCGCCCTATTGTGAAGCCAGTCGCCGACTCGCCAACCGGCGCGATTCAGGCGAATCGCGCCACGAGAGGGACGACCCGCCAGACAACGCGACTGAGGCCAGTCGCGCCACAACTGGGAAGGCAAACCATGAACACACCGGCGCTTCTACCCCCGTATCCCAACGGCTGGTACGCCGCCTGCCTGGCTGGCGAGCTCGCTCCCGGAGCGCTGACACGCCTGCGCTTCGCTGGGCGGGAGATCATCCTCTTTCGGACGCAGACAGGCGCGATCGGCGCCATGGACGCCTACTGCCCGCACCTGGGCGCCCACATGGGCTATGGGGGAACGGTGCATGGCGAGCACGTCCGCTGCCCGTTTCACGGCTTTGAGTACAACGTGCAGGGTGAGTGCACGTCAACCCCCTACGGAGGGCGGCTGCCACCCAGGGCCAACGCCGTCACGCTGCCGGCCCGCGAGCGCAATGGCTTGATCCTCCTCTACCATGACGCAAACGGACAGCCACCCCACTGGGAGATCCCCGAGCTGAACCAGGACGGCTGGGGCCGGCTGCGGTCGCGACATTGGGAGCTCCGAGGCCACCCGCAGGAAACGACCGAAAACAGCGTGGACATCGGCCACTTCACCGAGGTGCATGGCTATGCCGGTGTGCGCCAGCACACGGAGTTACACGTCGACGGCCCCTACCTGGCGACCCACTATACGATGCGGCGTGCCGATGGGCCGCTGCGCCGGCCGGTCACGTCCGACATCGAGATCCACGTGCACGGGCTGGGTTATTCACAGGTGAGCCTGCGCGTGTTGGAATTGGATGTCCGCGCCCGGCTGTTCGTCCTGGCCACGCCGATCGACGGAGAGCGCATCACGCTGCGCATCGCGCTGTCGCTCGACGAGGCGGCTGCCGGCAACGCCCATCCCTGGCTCAAACGCCTACCCCGCCGGCTGCTCCTCCCCCTGCTCAGTCGCCAGTTGCTCGACGGCTTCGCCCACGACGTGCAGCAAGACTTCGCCATCTGGCAACACAAGCGCTACGTGCAGCCGCCCATTCTGGCCGAGGGCGACGGACCGGTCGGCAGGTACCGCCAGTGGGCGAAGCAGTTTTACCCCGCGGGATGACGAGCTGACTCGCCAGGCTACGCGACTGGGGCCAGTCGCGCCACGATTGGCGAATCGCGCCACACGTTAGCTAATCGGTAATCGTCCGCTCCACGGCGTGAATGCCCCGGGCACCGCTCGGTCGGCTGGGGCGCTCCGCCTCAATCTGCGGCGTCCCGTCCCCTTCGGCGCAGCGCACCTCGAATCGGTGCTCGCCCGCGGCAAAGGGCCACTCGTAACGCCAGATGACCCACGTCGTCTCGGACAGGGGCGACCGCAGCTGCGCCGGCTGCCAGGGGCCGCCGTCCACCCGCACCTCCACCCGGGAGATCTGGCGGTCGCCGGAGAAGGCGATGCCCCCGATGGGTACCCGGCGCTCGTCCCCGTCGGCGATCAGGGCGTCGACGGCCACGGTGTCGATGACCGACGTCGTCTGCACCCGGGCGATCTCGTCCCAGTTGCGCTCGACCCAGTAGCCGGGCGTGTAGGTGTCCGTCACCTCGACGCCCGTGATCCACTTCGGCTGCTTCATGCCGAAGCGATCCGGGAGCCAGATGCGCAGGGGGAAGCCGTGCTCCACCGGCAGAGTGTTGCCGTCCCAGGCATAGCAGAACATGATGCGCGGGTCGGCCTCGATCTCCGCCAGGTCCACCGTCTCGTAGAAGCCGTCCGCCGAAACGATGTGGATGTACTTCGCCTCGGACCGTACCCCGGCGGCGGCCAACACGTCCCGGACGCTGGCGCCGGTCCAGAGTGTCGTGCTGATCAAGGTCGTGCCCACCCGGCCGGAGATGCACGAGAGTGTCACGTATTGATCGCGCGCCGGGAAGTTGTTCCGCAGGTCGGCCAACGACAGCATGAGGGGCCTGTCGACCATACCGGTGATGGGCAGGAGCCAGGTGGCGCCGTCGATGACGCTGGGCTCGGTGCGGATGAAGACGCGGTAGTGGTCCTTGACGGGCGTGTACTCGGGCCGGGTGCCGGGGACCGGGCTCACCGGGTCGTTGGCGTTAGGGAACGGCAGCTCGCTGCTCCCCTCGGCGTTGTGGGCCATGGTATCGGCCAGGGCGGCGTCGCG
>JBFGLK010000324.1:0-4721 GCA_041576195.1 Promineifilaceae bacterium (SeqCode) | reverse complement strand
GTCAAGCTGAAGGCCGCCTATGGCGGCAGCGCCAGCAAGCAACAACACCGGCGCGTGGAGCAGATCCTGGAGGATAATCTCCAAAGCAGCCACGGGCCCAACCTCATGGATTACGGCCAGGCGCTCGAGGCCGGCCTGATCCGCCGCTTCGACCCCGCCTGGGCCTACTACGAGCACCTGGGCACGCTGGTCGACCTCGATTGCATCTCCGCCGGGGAGCTACGCGTGGTGTGTGACGGCATGTTTGGCGCCGGGCGGGGCGTTATCGGCGAAATGCTGACGCGCGGGCGTTCGCGCGTCCACAACATTCGCCACGAGATGAACCCCGGCTTCGGCGGCATCCATCCCGAACCCATTGCCCGCCATCTCGGCCTGCTCCGCTCCACCATCCAGGCCGGTCACTGGGACGTCGGCCTGGCCACCGACGGCGACGCCGACCGCCTGGGCGCCATCGACGCCCTGGGCCATTTCGTCGATCCCCACCGCATCTTCGCGCTGGTGCTGCGCCACCTCCTTGAGGTGCGCGGCTGGCGCGGGCGCGTGGTGCGGACCGTCTCCACCACGCGTATGGTCGATCGCCTGGCCGCCCGCTTTGGCCTCGAGACCGTCGAGACGCCCGTCGGCTTCAACTACATCGCCGACCTGATGCTAGAGGGGGGCGTTCTCATGGGCGGCGAGGAGTCCGGCGGGATGAGCATTCAGGGACATATCCCCGAGGGCGACGGCGTGTTGATGGGCCTGTTGCTCCTGGAGGTCATGGCACACGCCCGGCGACCGCTCCACGAGTTGATCGCCGATCTCCTGGCGGATGTGGGTCCGGCTCAGTACGCCCGCCACGACCTCAAGTTGAACCGGCCCGTCGAGAAAGCGGAGATGGTGCGGCTGTTGCTGGACGGCGCCCCCAAAGCCATCGACGGCGTGGCGGTCGAAGAAATCCAGTCCACTGACGGCGTCAAGTATTACCTGGGGGACGGCAGCTGGCTGCTAATCCGCCCGTCGGGCACCGAGCCGGTGCTGCGCGTCTACGCCGAGGCGCCGGGCGACGACCGGGTGGCCGCGCTCCTGCGCTTTGGCGAAGAGGTCGCGATCGCCGCGTAAACGGGCGCGCGTGGGGGCGGTCGCCGGTCTGGGGAACCGAAGGCGTGGCAGCGACGTCTTATGATCGTGAACGTCACGGGAGAGACACGCATGCGCAAGGCCCCCATTCGAAAGATGCCCCAATCACTCGGCATGCCGGCAGCGCCGCCTGCGGAAGGCGTCGCCAGGTCGCGGGCGCGTAGCGGTGCCGTCCCCTTTCGGCGAACCCTCTGGCTGATGGCCGCCGCCGTCTGGCTGGCGCTCGCCTGCAACGCCCCGCAATACCTCGGCGCACTTGACGCCACTGCACCCCCACCGCCGCCGACGATGACGCCCGGCGACCGGGCCGTTGCCCCAACCGCGGCGCCGATCCAGACCCCGTCCGCCGAGGTGACGCGCATTCCGCTGCCAACCTTCACGCCGATTCGCAGCACGCGGACCCCCCTGGCCACAGTCCCGCCCGGCGCCGACCCGGCCACGCCCGCCATCACGGAGACGCCGACCATCACGCCGACGGCCACCACGAGCGGCCCGCTGCGCTTCAGTTACGAGCTGACCTGGCAGCTCGACCCGAACAACAGCGCTCAGGCGATCGCCACGGTGCGTTTCCTCGTCGCCGGCGGCACCGGCGACTATCGCTACTTCCATGACGATCTCCCCGTGACAGGCCCGGAGTTCACCTATCGCTGGATGGCCTGCCAGGCCAACCCCGGCAGCCTGCGCGTGGACTCGGGGAACGAAAGCGTGCGGGTCAACTACTACGTCGTGGCCCCCTGCCCCTCTCCCTGATCGCCGGGTCGTCCCCCCGCTAGCGCGGATCGCCCGGCTCGAGATGGCTGGTGTCGTTGAGCAGCGTCACCATAGGCCCGCGGCCGTCGCTAACCTCGACGACGCTGAGGCCGGTGTTGCCCCGGAGCATGAAGCGGCCGCGCGCCGTCGGTCTCACCTCCAT
Source organism: Promineifilaceae bacterium (SeqCode) (assembly GCA_041576195.1). Lineage (GTDB taxonomy): Bacteria > Chloroflexota > Anaerolineae > Promineifilales > Promineifilaceae > JAGVTM01. The sequence goes on along the minus strand of JBFGLK010000324.1, from coordinate 2,692 downwards.
GATGTGCGCCAGCAGCTCGTGCAGTGTGCCCCCGTGGCTGACCAGAGCGATCGTGTCCCCGCGATGCCGCGCCAGCAGGGCCTCGAAGAGACGGACGACCCGCCGGCGAACGACGTCGCTGGCTTCCCCCCCGGGCGGGCAGCGCAGCCATTGGCGAGCCTCGGCGAGTGGGTAAAGGCCGCGCAGCTCCTCCCCGGTGAGGCCGTGAAAGATGCCGGCATGTCGCTCGCGAAGACCCGGCTCCAGGCGAACCGCCAGCCCATGCGGCCGCGCCAGCACCCGTGCCGTGTCGGCCGCCCGGATGAGGTCGCTTGCGTAGATGGCGGCGATCGGCCGCCGCGCCAGCCGGGCAGACAGCGCCCGCGCCTGCGCCAGGCCGGTGGCGTTCAACGGCACGTCCAGCTGGCCCTGCCACCGTTTGCGCACGTTCCAATCAGTTTGCGCGTGGCGGATTAGAAGGATCTGGGTGGGATCGGACACGGACCGGCGTAAGTCGGCGCAGGGCGCGGCCTAGATCAGGAGCATGACCACCAGGTTGCGAACCAGCTCCAGGGCGATCAGGGCGATAATGGGGCTGAAGTCCATGCCGCCAATCGGGGGGATCAGGCGCTGGAAGGGGAGAAGGATCGGATCCGTGATCTGGATGAGCGTGCGCACGATCGGGTTGTAGGGATCGGGCCGGATCCAGCTGAGGAGCACCCGGATCAGCACCAGAATGCTGAGGATCTGAAACAGCAGGTTGACCACATTGAAAAGCAAGACCATGTCGATCTTCTCCAGACAGGCCGGGCACAGCCGGCACACTTAATGTTGCGACGTTGTCATCCAGTCATGTAAGGCAGGCACTACCGGCGCTCGCCAAAGAGGGCCCGCCCGACACGCACGTGCGTAGCCCCGGCGGCGACGGCCAGCTCAAAGTCGTCCGTCATTCCCATGGAGAGTAGGCGCCACTGCGCATCCGGCAGTGTCTCGCGCAGCCAGGCAGCCAGGGCGGCGGTTCGATCAAAGATCGCCCGCGCCTCATTCGCGGGCGCCTGCCACGGGGTCATTGTCATCAGTCCCGCCGGCCGTAGGCCAGGCAGATCGCGAACGGCCCGGGCGAAATCAAGCAACGCCTGGCGCTGGGCGGCGTCTGTTTCCCACTGCCGGCAGTCGAGCCCGGCTTTGCTGCTCTCGCCAGACAGGTTGACCTCCACCATCAGCGGCAACACCCGATCCAGCTCGACCAGGCGCCGCGACAACCGGCGGGCGATCTTGAGCCGGTCGAGCGCGTGGAAGACGTCGGCGTTCGCGGCGGCCAGGTCCGTCTTGCGGCTCTGCAGGGTGCCGATGAGGTGCCAGACGATCGGCGCCTCTGGGCCGAGCCGGGCCGCGACCTCGGCCCGCTTGGGCGCCAACTCCTCGGCCCGATTCTCGCCGAAGTGGCGCAGGCCGGCCTCGAACGCCGCCACGACCAACGGGGCGGGCCAGGTCTTAGTGACCGCCACCAGCGTGATGTCGGCCGGATCGCGCCCGGCCCCTGCGGCGGCGCGCCGGAGGCGATCCTCGACGACGGCCAGGCGGCGGGCGATGGCGTCTCGCGGCAGCATGGGCCCATTATAGCCCGGATCGCCCCATGCCGTCAGGGAGTGGCGACGTCGATGCGAAACAGGACGGCAGTCGCCCAGTCGGCCACGATCAGACGGCCCACCGGGTCGACGACCACGTCGATGGGCGCGGCGAAACCGGTGGCGAAGTCGGTCATTCCCTCGCCGCCCGGACCGAAGCGCACGATCTTCTGGGCGCCGGGGAAGGCGCTCCACAAGGCCAGGAAGAGGTGGTTGTAGGCGCCGGGAAAGCGCATGACGGTGTAGGCGGCCAGGCCGGCGGGGGCGCCGTGCGGGACGAGCTCGTGGAGGGGAGGAACGATCGTGACGCCAGATGGCGGGGCGAAGCAAACGCCGCAGTCATACCAGGGATAGCCGTGCTCGCCGCCGGGTTCGACCCGGTGAAACTCGTCCGCCGGCCCGAAGTCGGGTGCGTTGTCGGCGGCGAAGAGGCGGCCGCTGGCGTCCCAGGCGATGTCGTAGGCGTTGCGCAGCCCTCGGGCGAAGACGGTGATGTCGCTCCCATCGGGGCTGAAGCGCAGGATCGAGGCCTCCCACGGGTGCAGGACGTCTTGCTCCGTGCTGTCGAGCACCTCCCCGTGGTCCGCGCGGGCGCCGACGGCCACGTAGCCATAACCGTCGGGACCAAAGGCGATGCCGTTGGCGGCGTGCATGCCGGCATAGCAGCACGGCACACCGCCAAATAGCTGCTGCACCCGGTCCCCGTCGAGGACAGACACCTGCGCCTCGGCCGTGCCCACCCGGCTGGCGATATACAGTCGGTCGGTGCCGGGCTGAAACGCCAGGCCGACCGGCACGCTCAAGCCGGTGATGAACAGATCAACCGCGCCGGCGTCGTCGACGCGGAAGATCTGCCCGCCCATCGTGGACACATAGAGCAGGCCGTCCGGGCCGTAGGCGAGGCTGGTCGGCGATCCGGGCAGAAGCGCCAGGTATTCGACCGTGTAGCCCGGCGGCACGACGATCCGGTCCGTCCAGCCGGCGACGTCGTCCGGGCAGGGGTAATCCTCACAGGTGGCGTCGCCGATGGGAGGTGCCGGCACCGGCTCGTTGAGCGGACCAGACGTCGGGGTCGGGCTGGGGAG